>NZ_JBHXQZ010000036.1:0-69644 GCF_042717095.1 Streptomyces sp. NPDC058632
CACCACAACCCCCCCGGCCCCCCCCGCCGCCCCCCCCCCCCCCCCGGGGCCCCCCCGCTTCGTACGGGCTGCGTATCGCCTGTGTACGGCTCCGTACCGGCTGCGTACCGGCGACGGGCGGGCCTGCTCGGCTACTCGACCGCCCCGTACATCCGGTCCCCCGCGTCGCCGAGGCCCGGCACGATGTAGCCGTGCTCGTTGAGGCGCTCGTCGACCGACGCCGTCACGACGGTCACCGGAGTGCCGGCCAGCTCGCGCTCCATGACCTCGACGCCCTCCGGCGCGGCCAGCAGCACCACGGCGGTCACATCGTCCGCGCCCCGCTTGATCAGCTCCTGGATCGCGGCGACCAGCGTGCCGCCGGTGGCGAGCATCGGGTCCAGCACGTACACCTGACGCCCGGAGAGGTCCTCCGGCATCCGGGTGGCGTACGTCGAGGCCTGCAGCGTCTCCTCGTTGCGGATCATGCCGAGGAAGCCCACCTCGGCGGTCGGCAGCAGCCGGACCATGCCGTCCAGCATGCCGAGACCGGCCCGCAGGATCGGCACCACCAGCGGGCGCGGGTGGGAGAGCTTGACGCCCGTGGTCCGCTCCACCGGCGTGTGGATGTCGACCTGCTCGGTGCGCACGTCGCGCGTGGCCTCGTAGGCGAGGAGGGTGACCAGCTCGTCGGCGAGACGGCGGAAGGTCGCGGAGTCGGTGCGCCGGTCGCGCAGCGTGGTGAGCTTGTGTGCGACCAGGGGGTGGTCGACGACGTGGAGACGCATGCCCCCACATTAACCGGGCGGGGCCGGGCTCGGCTCCCCCGCACACGGCAAGCCCCACGGCCCGCCGCTACTCCTTCGGTGGCGTCAAAACGCTCGTCCGGGGGAAGGTGGCAGGGACGGACTGGGGTGATGAAGCAATGTCTGAGCGGAATTCCCGAGATGAGCCGTCGGTGCGGGAGACACCCGGCGGCCTGCGCGGCGCGCCCGGAGAGGCCGGCACGAGCCGCGCGGGCCGCTCGGGCCGCGCGGCCCGCGCATCGGAGGTGTCCGGCGTCTCCGGGGTGCCCGGCATGACCGGGCCGCCCGGGGCTGACGAGACGGACGCCGAACGGCGGCGGCGGCGCGCCCGGTTTCTGCGCGAACTCGCCGAGGCCAGAGAACTGCGCGACCGGGTCCAGCCACGCCGCGCCAAGGCGGCCCGGCTGCGGCACGCGATGCGCATGCGGACCTTCCGCTGGTAGGACTCCCATGGCGTCCCGGGACGGGGCGCCCCCGGTGAGCGAGGCACCGCGGACCCGGCGGAAACAGGCCCGGCTGCGGGAAGATCGCGGCTCATGCGGGTGTTTGCCGAGTGGCCGTACGAGGACGGCAGTCCGAGCCGCGTACGATCCGCTGTGGCGGCGGCGAGCGCGCCGACGGGTCCCGGGCAGGCTCCGGGGGAATACTCGGCGGCGCGGGGTCAAAACTGCCGGACACAGGGAGTCGAAGACGTCCCCTGTCGGCCTTGTTTCTGCCACGATTCCGAGTGGGCGGGGCTCGTAGAGCACTCCTCGTCCACACACCTCCGCCGGGGGGATTCCCAACCGGCACACCTAAGACCAGTGGGAGAGTCACGGTGTACTTCGCCGCACTGCTCGCGCGCACCGAAGACGGGTGGGAAGCGAGCGACACGGAGCTCGACGATGTGGAGACCCTGTCGGATCTGGCCGACCTGGCCCGGGAAGCCGCCCCCGACGAGGACACGGTGCTCGTGCTGATCGAGCAGGAGGGCGGCTGGTTCGGCGTCGTCCGCGTGGACGGCGAGGACGACCCTCGTATCTACGTGTCCGACGCCGCGGCCGCCGCCCGCAGCAGCTACGGCGAGATCCTGCTCACCGACGAGCTGCTCGGCCGGGAACCGGGGAACGACGGCCCCGACCTGGACGCCCTCGACCTCGACGGCACGGAGGACGGCGAACCGGACGACGACCGCGCGGGCGGGGACGGTGCGGCGGACACCGGTTCCGCCGATTCCGTGCCGCACGGGCCGGTCGGCGACGCCATGGTCCTGGACGACCTGGGCGTGAGCGAGATGGACCTGCGCTCGCTGTCCGGGGACGCACTGGGCGAGATCGCCGAGGTCCTGGGCGCCGCGGAGGTCCTGGAGACCGTCCGCTGACCGGGCCCACCCCACCCGACCCGGTGCGCGACCCCTGGCGGACCGCGATGCGGCTCGCCCTGGCCGAGGCCGAGCGGGCCGTCCGGGGCGGGGACGTCCCCGTCGGCGCCGTCGTCCTGGCGCCGGACGGCAGCACCGTGCTGGCCTCCGGGCACAACGAGCGCGAGGCCGGCCGCGACCCCACCGCGCACGCGGAACTGCTCGCCCTGCGGCGGGCCGCGGCGACGCTCGGACAGTGGCGGCTGACCGGCTGCACCCTCGTGGTGACGCTGGAGCCCTGCACGATGTGCGCGGGCGCCCTCCAGCAGTCCCGGGTCGACCGGATCGTCTACGGCGCCCGGGACGAGAAGGCGGGCGCGGCCGGCTCCCTCTGGGACGTCGTCCGCGACCGGCGGCTCAACCACCGGCCCGAAGTCGTCGAAGGAGTGCTCGCAGAGGAGTGCGCGCACCTGCTCACGGCGTTCTTCCGGGACCGCTGACGGCGGGGCCGCCGCACCCCGAATACCGATTTCAAAGCATCGCGCCGTGTGCTGTAAGGTCTCTCTCGGTAGCGTGTCCGAGCGGCCGAAGGAGCTCGCCTCGAAAGCGAGTGTGGCGCAAGTCACCGAGGGTTCAAATCCCTCCGCTACCGCTGGTGAAGGGCCCCGTCGTCAGGCGGGGCCCTTCGTGCGATCATGGGCCCCGCTCGGCACGCGGGGGTGACGCCGGTGGCGACAGTGACACCGGTGCACAACAGTGACAGGGGAGGGCCGCGATGGCGGTGAACGCGAAGAGGGTCGCCGTCTACGTCCTCGTGGTCTTCGCGCTGTATGTGATCATCACGGATCCCGCCAGGGCGGCGGACTACGTCCAGATAGCGTTCGAGGGCATATCCGACGCCGCGACCGCCGTCGGGGACTTCATGACATGGCTCGCCAACGGAGGAGACTGATGATCCGCCACCTGGTCCTCTTCAGGCTGAACGAGGGCGTGGAGCGCGACGACCCGCGCGTCGTCGCGGGCGTGGAGGCGTTCCGTTCGCTCGAGGGCAGGATCCCGGAGATCCGCTTCTGGGAGTGCGCCTGGAACATCAGCGACCGGCCCATCGCCTACGACTTCGCCATCAACTCGGCGTTCGACGACGCCGACGCGCTGCGCCGGTACGTGGAGCACCCGGAGCATCAGGCGGGCGTCGGCCTGTGGCGCGAGTTCGCCACGTGGGTGATCGCCGACTACGAGTTCTGAGTCCTCGCCCCAGCAGCCCTCCGTCGCGATGACGGGGGGCTTTCCCGCATTCTCGGCACTGCTCGCCCTCAACACGGAATATGCGGTGCTTGCACACAGTGAGCATGTCTTGTGATGCTATGACCGCTTTTGACGGATGAGTCGACCGATGAAGAGGTGGCGTTGACCGTGTCGGCCAGTACTGCGCCGCCCCAGGACCAGGTGTCCGCCCTGACTCCGGCTCCGGCTCAGTCCCCGGACACCCCGGCCACGCCCGCCGCCCCTCCCATCCCTCCTGTCCCCCCCACCCCTCCCGTCTCCCCCACCCCTCCTCCCGACACTCCACCGTCCGCCGCCGCCCCGTCCCCCGCCAAGCGCCGCGGGGCGGACACCCGGGCGCTGACCCAGGTGCTCTTCGGCCAGCTCAAGAACCTTCGGCCGGGCACGCCGGAGCACACCCGCGTACGCGCCGCGCTCATCGAGGCCAACCTGCCGCTCGTGCGCTACGCGGCCGCCCGTTTCCGCTCCCGCAACGAGCCGATGGAGGACGTGGTCCAGGTCGGCACCATCGGGCTCATCAACGCCATCGACCGCTTCGACCCGGAGCGGGGCGTGCAGTTCCCGACGTTCGCGATGCCGACGGTGGTCGGCGAGATCAAGCGGTACTTCCGTGACAACGTCCGCACCGTCCACGTACCGCGCCGGCTGCACGAGCTGTGGGTGCAGGTCAACAGCGCGACCGAGGACCTCACGACCGCCTTCGGGCGCTCCCCGACGACCGCCGAGATCGCCGAACGGCTGCGCATCACCGAGGAGGAGGTGCTCTCCTGCATCGAGGCCGGGCGGTCGTACCACGCCACCTCCCTCGAGGCCGCGCAGGAGGGCGACGGGCTCCCCGGGATCCTCGACCGGCTCGGCTACGAGGACCCGGCACTGGACGGCGTCGAGCACCGCGACCTCGTCCGGCACCTGCTCGTCCAGCTCCCCGAGCGGGAACAGCGGATCCTGCTGCTGCGGTACTACAGCAACCTCACCCAGTCGCAGATCAGCGCCGAACTGGGCGTCTCCCAGATGCACGTGTCCCGGCTGCTCGCACGCAGCTTCCAGCGACTGCGGTCCGCAAACAGGATCGATGCGTAACCCCTGAGAGCGAATCGCTCACCAGTGCCTTTACCTGTGCTTCCGGTCTGAAATACCGCCAGATCCTCTGTTTCCAGGGCTGATTCGCAGGATCGATGTCGACATGTCACTACAGCGCGTTGCCGACATGTGACATTCTGCCGGAAGCGCGTTTGCCGAAGCCCCGGCTCCGGTATTCAGGTGAAGGCTGCGTTCCTCGGACGGGAACGTTCGCCGCGACCGTCCCGCGACCCAAAGGGGGTGGCATGTCCGCAGACCAGGGCAGCTCGAAGGTGCTCACGCTCGCGGAGAGCGAGACAGCTCCCAATGCTCTCGACGTACTCGGCCCCATCGACGACGCTCAGGCCCTCGCGGCCGCGCCCGCTCCAGACCTTCCGGAGGCAACCCTTCCGGACACGGCGGCGTTCGACACCCGCACTCTGTCCCGCTCCCTGTTCCTGCGGCTCGCCGCACTCGACGAGAACAGTCCGGAGCGCGGCTACGTCCGGGACACCCTGATCGAGCTCAACCTCCCACTGGTGCGGTACGCGGCAGCCCGTTTCCGCTCGCGCAACGAGCCGATGGAGGACATCGTCCAGGTCGGCACCATCGGGCTGATCAAGGCGATCGACCGCTTCGACTGCGAACGGGGCGTGGAGTTCCCGACGTTCGCGATGCCGACGGTGGTCGGCGAGATCAAGCGCTTCTTCCGCGACACGTCGTGGTCGGTGCGGGTGCCGCGCCGGCTGCAGGAGCTGCGCCTGGCGCTGACGAAGGCCGGCGACGAGCTCTCCCAGAAGCTCGACCGCTCCCCGACGGTCCCCGAACTCGCCGCGCTGCTGGGCGTGTCCGAGGAGGACGTCGTCGACGGACTCGCGGTCGGCAACGCGTACACGGCGTCCTCGCTGGACTCCCCGGCGCCCGAGGACGACGGCGGCGAGGGCTCGCTCGCGGACCGCCTCGGCTACGAGGACACGGCGCTGGAGGGTGTGGAGTACCGGGAGTCGCTCAAGCCCCTGCTGGCCAAGCTGCCGCCCCGGGAGCGGCGGATCATCATGCTGCGCTTCTTCGCCAACATGACGCAGTCACAGATCGGCGAGGAGGTCGGCATCTCCCAGATGCACGTCTCCCGGCTGCTCACCCGGACCCTGGCCCAGCTGCGCGAGGGCCTCATCGCGGACTGAGACACCGGTCGGACCGAGACAACGGTCGGACCGAGACAACGGTCGGACCGAGACACACCGGCCGCCGACGGCCACTGGCTCTCGCCATCGGTTCATCGGCTACCGGCACGGACGCGGACCTGCGGCCGCCGGGGCGCCCCTCACGGGCGCAACGGCGGCCTCCGCGCGTCCTGCTGCCGGGTCAGCCCAGCGCCAGCCAGGCCACGGCCGCGACGATCGCCACGGCGACGACGACACCGATGATCAGACCGATACGCGGACCGCCACCGCTCGTCGCGGCGGCCTGCTGCCCCTGAGGGGCGTCGTCGACGAACGCGCGGAACATCTGGGTGCTGCCGGCGGGGTCGTGGTTGCCCTGCGGGGCCTGGGAGTTAGCCATGGCCCGAGACACTAGCGAACCGCGCGCACAAGTCCCAAGCGGGGGCGCCTCCCAGGCGCCCGCACGGGCGCCCGCACGGGGCGGTTGCGGGGTGCGGTCGCGGGGTGCGGTCGCGGGGTGCGGTCGCGGAGGCGAGCGTCGTTCGACGGTACGGGCTGCGTGCGGCCCGGGGCGGGGTCGGAGCGTCCGGTCGGTGGTGCGGAATGACCGATGATCCGCCCCACCTGCGCATTTACGATTCGCCATGCTTGCCTTTGCCAAGTTTTGGGCGCTTGAACCTCGTTTTTATTTGCCTTCAGCAACCATCCACTTCTACCGTTGCCCTAAGCAACAAATGGGAGGTGTCATGGCCGAGCAGGCGCAGTACGAGGAGCTGGTACGGCAGCTCAGTGCCTTCGGCGCGGTGAAGCGGGAGCTGCGCCGGAGCATGCCGGCCGACTTCCACAGCGGCTCCGCCGCCGTGCTGGCGGCCATCGGCCGCCACGGCGACATGCGTATGAGCAGGCTCGCCGAGCTGCTCGCCGTCGATCTGTCGGTCACCAGCCGTCATGTCACCCATGTGGCCGAGCGCGGCTGGATCGAGCGCTCCCCCGACCCGACCGACAAGCGCTCCCGCATCCTGCGCCTGACCCCCGCGGGCCAAGTCCAGCTCGACGCGTTGTTCCGACAGGCCACCCATCTGCTCGCCGAGCGCCTGGACGACTGGTCCGACGACGAGATCGGCCTGCTCGCCCGGCTCATGTCCCGGCTCCGGGACAGCTTCGGCGACTGCCGGCCCACGCCCCGCGCGACACCACCGCCGGACACCGCACCACCCGCGGCTCCCGCCTCCGCCCCGGGCCCCGCAGGCCCTTCGGACCTCGCGCCGCCCGAGGCTTCCACAGCCTCCGCGGCACCGGCGCCCCGCGTCCCGCAGGACACCGAGACCACCCGAACACCCGTACACCCGTAAACGCGTAAGAGAAGGAAGTCCATGGCAACGACCACACCGACCGGTGTGCGGGCTCAGGCCGGGCACGGGGGAGACTCCTCCGGAAGCGGCGCTTCGATGTCCCACCGGCAGATCCTGGAGGCACTGTCGGGCCTGCTGCTCGGCATGTTCGCGGCGATCCTGTCCTCCACCATCGTCTCCAACGCCCTGCCCGAGATCATCACCGACCTCGGCGGCGGCCAGAGCGCCTACACCTGGGTCGTGACGGCGGCGCTGCTGTCGATGACGGCGTCCACCCCCCTGTGGGGCAAGCTGGCCGACCTGATCAGCAAGAAGACGCTGGTCCAGACGGCCCTGGTCATCTTCATCGTGGGCTCCGTGGTCGCCGGCACGGCACAGAACCCCGGCATGCTGATCACGGCCCGGGTCATCCAGGGTCTCGGCGCCGGCGGTCTGACCGCGCTGGCCCAGATCATCATGGCCGCGATGATCTCCCCCAGGGAGCGCGGCCGCTACTCCGGCTACCTGGGCTCGACCTTCGCCGTCGCGACCGTGGGCGGCCCGCTGATCGGCGGCGTGATCACCGACACCTCGTGGCTCGGCTGGCGCTGGTGCCTGTACGTCGGTGTGCCGTTCGCGCTGATCGCCCTGGTCGTGCTGCAGAAGACCCTGAAGCTGCCGGAGACCAGGCGCAGGGCGAAGGTCGACTGGGTCGGCGCCTTCTTCGTCACCGCGGCCGTCAGCCTGCTGCTCATCTGGGTCACCTTCGCCGACGACAAGTTCGCCTGGGTGTCCTGGCAGACGTACACGATGGTCGGCGGCGCGCTGCTGCTCACCCTGGTCTTCCTGTTCGTCGAGACGAAGGCCGCCGAGCCGATCATCCCGCTGCGGCTGTTCCGCAACCGCACCATCACGCTGGCCTCGGTCGCCTCGCTGTTCGTCGGTATCGCGATGTTCGCCGGAACCATCTACTTCAGCCAGTTCTTCCAGCTGGCCCGGAACGAGTCCCCGACCATGTCGGGTGTTCTGACCATCCCGATGATCGGCGGCCTGTTCGTCTCCTCGACCGTCTCCGGTCTGGTGATCACCCGGACCGGCAGGTGGAAGGCCTGGCTCGTCGTCGGCGGCGCGCTGCTGACCGCCGCTCTGGGGCTGCTGAGCTCCATACGTCACGACACCCCGTACTGGCACATCGGCGTCTTCATGGCGATCATGGGCCTCGGCATCGGCATGATGATGCAGAACCTGGTGCTGTGCACGCAGAACCAGGTCGAACCGAGCGACCTCGGAGCCGCCAGCTCCGTCGTCACCTTCTTCCGGTCGCTCGGCGGCGCGGTGGGCGTCTCGGTGCTCGGCTCGGTCATGTCCACCCGGATCAACCACTACGCCCAGGACACCATCGGCTCGCTGAGCCCGCAGGAGCAGGCCGCCGCCGCCCGGTCGGCCGGTTCCGGTGAACTGCCGGACATGGACCTGCTGCCCGACGGCATCCGCACCTGGCTGGAGAGCGCCTACGGGCACGGCATCGCCGACATCTTCCTGTACGTCGCCCCGGTCGCCTTCCTCGCCTTCCTGGTGACGTTGTTCATCAAGGAGGTCCCGCTGCGGACCTCGGGCGCGCTGGCCCAGGCCGCCGAGTCGCTCTCCGCCGCGCCGGTCCCGGTGGCTGCCGGTGCGACGGGCGGGACCACTGGCGGGGCGGCAGAGACCGACGCCGACGCCGACGCCGACGCCGCGAACGTCCCGAGCCGGTCCGGCTCCGGCTCCGGCTCCGGCTCCGGCTCCGGCTCCGGCTCCGACAAGTAATCCGGGACCGTCCGGTCCCTACGACCCCGGCCCGTGGCGGCCGGCGCGCTCCCGGCGGAGGCGCGCCCCGCCGCGGGCCGTTCTTCTTCGCCACGGGTGAGGGGAGCCCGTCGGCCCTAGGCTGGCGCCATGGCACCGAACATCGCGACGAACACCCGCGTCTCCCTCGACGAACTGCTGGACTTCGTACGGCCCCGGCACCGCGCGATCCTGCTGACCCGGCGGGCCGACGGAAGCCCGCAGGGGTCGCCGCTGACCTGCGGGGTCGACGACTCCGGCCGGATCGTGCTCTCCACCTACCCGGAGCGCGCCAAGACCCGCAACGCCAAGAGGGACACCCGCGTGAGCCTGATCGTCCTCAGCGACGACTGGAACGGGCCCTGGGTACAGATCGACGGCACCGCCGAGGTCGTCGACACGCCCGAGTCGGTGGAGCCGCTCGTGGAGTACTACCGGAACATCGCCGGTGAGCACCCCGACTGGGACGAGTACCGGGCGGCCATGGTCAAGCAGGGCAAGTCGATCATCCGGATCACCCCGGAGCGGTGGGGCCCGGTGGCGACGGGCGGCTTCCCGGCACGGCTGGTCGAAGGGGAGTAGCGAAAGGGCGGTGGCTTCCGGTGCCACCGCCCTCCGCCCGCTTGCCGGCGCCTGCCGACGCCCGCTGAGTGATCGTCAGCCGTCGGCCTTCCGTGTGAGGTCGTAGAAGGTGGCCGAGCCTGCCGTCACCTCCTTGAAGTTCTCCTCCACCCAGGAGGTGATCTGCGAAGAGGTGCTGGAGTCACCGGAGTCGTCGCCCTCGCCCGTACCTCCGCCCGCACCGCCACCCATGCCACCACCGGCGACGAAGTAGTGGATCTTCCCTTCCGCCACGTACTGCTGGAACTGGGCCAGCGTCGGCGACGGGTCGGTGCCGTTGAAGCCGCCGATCGCCATCACGGGTTCGCCGGTGGCGAGTTGGTAGCTCGCGGCGTTCTGGGCGCCGATCGCGGCGGCGGCCCAGGTGTAGTGCTCGGCGTCGGTCTCCAGCAGTTCCCCGGCCTCGGAGTCGACATTCGCGCCGCCGAGCAGCCCGCCCATGCCACCGCCGCCGCCCGGCATGCCGTTCTCGGCGCTGGCGCCGGTACCGCCCTGCTGATTCCGGCCCCCTTGGCCGTCCTGGCCCATCGGCCCGCCGCCGGGGAAGCCGCCGTTGCCGTCGGTGCCACCAGTGCCGTCGGTGCCGCCTCCGGGCGGGGTCCGGCCCTGCTGGTTCTGCCGGCCCTGACCGTCCCCGCCGGGGAGACCACCGCCCCCGCCAGGACCGTCACCCCCGCCGCCCGGACCACCCCGGCCGCCCATGCTCGCGCCGGCCGGACCCGCCGTGACGATGGAACCGGTGTGCCCTTCCTGCACCGTGCTCAGCGTGTACGCCGTCGGACCGGCCAGCGCCGCCACCAGCGCCGCCCCGGCCACCGTGAGCCCCAGGCGGCGGCCGAGACGGCCCACGAAGACCAGTCCGAGTGCCGCGGCCAGCCCACCCGCCAGAACCAGCCACCTCAGCCAGGGCAGGTACTCGGGCGTGCGGTGGAGCAGGACGTACCCCCAGGCGGCGGTGGCCGTCACGGCGGCCGCGAGGGTGAGGGAGACAGGAACCGAACGGCGCCTCTCCCACAGGGCGACCGAGCCCATGCCGACCAGTGCCGCGATGTACGGCGCGAGGGCCACCGTGTAGTACTCGTGGAAAATGCCGGCCATGTAGCTGAAGACGGCAGTCGTCATCAGCAGCGCGCCGCCCCAGACCAGGAACGAGCCGCGCGCCGGGTCGGTCCGCCCGGCCCTGCGGGTGAGAACCAGCCCCGCGACCAGCAGGATCAGCGCGGCGGGCAGCAGCCAGGAGATCTGGCCACCGATCGAGGAGTTGAACATCCGGTCCCAGCCGGTCTCACCCCACTGCCCGCCACCGCCACCGGCACCGGCACCGGCACCGGCACCAGCGGGCCCACCGGCGCCGCCACCGCCGACACTGCCCGTCTCCTCGCCGTTGAGCCGGCCGAGGCCGTTGTAGCCGAAGGTCAGCTCCAGGAAGCTGTTGTTCTGCGAGCCGCCGATGTACGGGCGGGAGGACGCGGGCCACAGCTCGACGACCGCCACCCACCAGCCGCCGGAGACGACCAGCGCGAGGGTCGCCCACGCCAGCTGCACCATCCGCTTCCCCGGCTTCACCGGGGCACAGACGCCGTAGACGAGCGCGAGGGCCGGGAGGATGAGGAAGGCCTGGAGCGTCTTCGCCAGGAAGGCGAAGCCGATCACGGCACCGGCCCACACCAGCCACTTCGTACGGCCGTCCTCCAGGGCCCGGACGACGAGGTAGCAGGCGAGGGACATCAGCAGCGCCAGCATGGCGTCGGGATTGTTGAACCGGAACATCAGTGCGGCGACCGGCGTCAACGCCAGCACGGTGCCCGCGATCAGACCGGCGGCCGGACCGAAACGGCGGCGCACGGACGCGTACACGACGGCGACCGTGCCGACGCCCATCAGCACCTCGGGCACGAGGATCGCCCAGGAGTTCAGGCCGAAGATCCGCACCGAGAGCTCCATCGGCCACAGCGAGGCCGGGGGCTTGTCCACGGTGATGGCGTTCGCCGCGTCCAGCGAACCGAAGAAGAACGCCTTCCACGACTCGCTGCCCGCCTGCACGGCCGCCGAGTAGAAGGAGTTGGCATATCCGGACGCGCTCAGGTTGTACAGGTACAGCAGTCCGGTCACCAGCAGCAGGCCGAGGAGGGCCGGGCGGACCCAGCGGGGATCATCGGGCCTGCCGCACCACAGTCTCCGGGCGAGCGGCTGCCGCGGTTCACCCGCCGCGGGGGCAGGGGCGGGGTGAGGGGCCGACCGGGGCGGTCCCCAGGTGGCGGGGTCCGCCCCGGGGCTCGTGCCGGGACTCGCCCCGGGACTCGTCTGATCGGACTGCGTGGTCATCGAGGGTTCCTCGGGTCGGTGCCGGCCGGGCCGGACGGGTGGGAGGCGTGGGTGGCGTGGGGCACGGCGGGCGGGCGCACCGGCTGGAGCCGCATGGTCGCGTCCCGCCAGGAGCGGTCGGTGTCGAAGGCGTCGAAGGCGTCGAAGGCGTCGGAGGCGTCGGAGGCCTGGGTCTGCGGCGCGGTGTCACCGTGGTGACGGGAGGCATGGCGGTCGCGGTCCGGGAACACCCAGGACCGGAACAGCAGGAACCGCAGCACCGTCGCGGCGAGGTTGGCGGCGATGAGGACCGCCAGTTCGGTGGAGTGGGCGGGGTCGCCGGCCGCGGCGTTGAGCGCGGCGAGCGAGCCGGCGGTCAGCACGAGGCCGATACCGAAGACGACCAGCCCCTGCGCCTGGTGCCGTACCGCGCCGCCGCGCCCCCGCACCCCGAAGGTGAGCCTGCGGTTGGCAGCAGTGTTGGCGACCGCCGAGACCAGCAGGGCGAGCCCGTTGGCGGTCTGGGAGCCGGTGAAGCTCCGGAAGCCGCTGTAGAGAAGCAGGTAGAACAGGGTGGACAGGACGCCGACGACGCAGAAGCCGACCAACTGCCGTGCCAGCCCCTGCGGTACGCCCGTCAGCTCGCGGTCGCGCGGGTCGTCGCCGAAGGGCCTGGCCAGTCGGTCCAGCGGCAGTGAGCCGGTGGCCAGCGCCCTGCCGACCCGCCACACGCCCTTGAGGTCGTCGGTCGCCGTCCGGACGATGTGCACGGTCGAGTCGGGGTCGTCGACCCAGTCGACCGGCACCTCGTGGATCCGCAGCCCCGCGCGCTCGGCGAGCACCAGCAGTTCGGTGTCGAAGAACCAGCCGCTGTCCTCCACCAGCGGGAGCAGCACCTGGGCGACGTCCCGGCGGATCGCCTTGAAACCGCACTGCGCGTCGGAGAAGCGGGCCTGGAGCGAACCCCGCAGGATCAGGTTGTACGAGCGGCTGATGAACTCCCGCTTGGCGCCCCGCACGACCCGCGAACTCCGGCTCAGCCGGGAGCCGATGGCGAGGTCCGAGTGGCCGGAGATCAGCGGGGCGACCAGCGGCAGCAGGGCGTTCAGGTCGGTGGAGAGGTCCACGTCCATGTAGGCGAGGACGGGGGCGTCCGAGGCCGACCAGACGGTCCGCAGGGCCCGGCCCCGCCCCTTCTGCTCCAGCCGGAAGGACCTCACCTCCGCGATCCGCTCCGCCAGCCCCGCCGCCACCTGTGCGGTGGTGTCCGTGGAGGCGTTGTCCGCGATCGTGATGCGGAACGCGTAGGGGAAGGTGCGGGTGAGGTGCTCGTGCAGTCTGCGGACGCACGGCTGGAGGTCCTTCTCCTCGTTGTAGACGGGGATCACTACGTCCAGAACCGGCGTGGCGGCTCCCGCGACCGGGAGGTGCTCCCGGGACGGCAGCTGCTCCCACGCCGGCCCGGGGCCGGAAGAAGAGTCGGTTCGCATGGCACCGACTCTTCTCAAGTCCCCTGTTCTGCCCGTGTGTTGAGGCTGTGCTGCACCTGTGAGTACGGAGCCGGGGACCCGGGCGCGCAGAGGTACGGGGACGGGTGGGAGGCGGACGCCGGCTGCGGTGCGAGCGGGGGAAGCGGTGCGAGGGCGGGCAGCCGGAGCGTGAACACCGTCCGCCCCGGCACGCTCCGGACGGTCACGGCACCGCCGTGCGCGGTCGCGACGGCCTGCACGATGGCCAGCCCCAGACCGGTCGAACCACCGGCCGAGGAGGCCACGGAAGCCGAGCCGGCCGAGCCGGCCGAGCGGGTGCGCGCCGCGTCTCCGCGCGCGAACCGTTCGAAGACGTGCGGGAGCAGCGCCGGCGGGATGCCGGGCCCGTTGTCCTCCACCTCCACGTACAGCCAGGGGCCGCGGAGCCGCACCCCCGCGGTCACGGTGGTGCCCGGCGGCGTGTGGGTGCGGGCGTTGCCGAGCAGGTTGACGAGCACCTGCTGGAGGCGGGCCGCGTCGGCGTGCGCGGTGGCGGGTTCGTCGGGCAGTTCCAGCCGCCAGTGATGATCCGGACCGGCCGCGCGGGCGTCGCTGACGGTGTCCACGACGAGCGGCACGAGGTCGGTCTCCTCGAACTGCAGGGGCCGCCCGGCGTCCAGGCGGGCGAGCAGCAGCAGGTCCTCGACGAGCAGGGTCATCCGGCCCGCCTCGGACTCGATCCGCCGCAACGCGTGCCGGGTGTCGGGGCCGACCTCCTCCCGCCCCCGCCGGGTGAGTTCGGCGTAGCCCCGGATGGAGGCCAAGGGCGTACGCAGCTCATGGCTGGCGTCCGCGACGAACTGCCGTACCCGCGTCTCGCTCGCCTGCCGGGCGTGCAGCGCGCCGTGGACGTGGTCGAGCATCCGGTTCAGGGCGGCGCCGACCCGGCCGACCTCGGTGTGCGGATCGCACTCGGCCTCCGGCACCCGCTCCTCGAGGGTCACCTCGCCGCGGTGCAGCGGCAGTTCGGAGACACGGGTGGCGGTGGCGGCGACCCTGCGCAACGGGCTGGTCGCGACGCCGACGAGGACGAACCCCGCGATCCCGGCGGCCACCAGCCCGGCGCCGGTGACACTCACCTCGACCAGGATGAGGGTGCTGATGGTGTCGTCGGTGTTCTCGGTCGGCAGCGCGACGTAGAACTCACCGTTCCGGCCGCTCGAGTACTGCACGCGGTACTCGCCCAGCCCGGGAATCAGTGCGGTGTGCGGTCTCTCGTCGCGCGGGACGGCCGCGAGGGCGGCGAGCCGGGCGTCGGTGAGCGGCGCGGCCTCGGGCGTCGTGGCCCCGTTCTCCCTCCTGAGCTGGCTGACGACCCCTTCGTCCACCTGGCCGTCCTCGACGGTCGCACCGATCGTGCCGATGCCCTGCGGGCCGATCACGACGAATTCGAGCGGGTCCTGGCCGTCCAGGTGCTGGGGCCGCGGCCCGCCGTCGTCGGGCCCGCCGACGGCACGCATCGCCACCTCGCGCAGCTGCCCGTCCAGCTGCTCGTACAGATGCGACCGCAGGGCCAGCGTCGTCACCGTGCCGATCACCGCGCAGACCGCGGCGATCAGCACCACGGACGCGACGACGAGCCGGGTCCGGAGCGTGCGCGGTGTGCCCGCTCTCCGCCGTGGACGCGGCCGTCGCCGTCCGCTCACGACACCGCGGGCTTGATCAGGTACCCGGCACCACGCCGGGTGTGGATCATCGGCTCCCGGCCGGCGTCGATCTTCCGGCGCAGATACGAGATGTACAGCTCGACGACGTTCGCCTGTCCGCCGAAGTCGTAGGACCACACCCGGTCGAGAATCTGCGCCTTGCTGAGCACGCGCCGCGGGTTGCGCATCAGATAGCGCAGCAGTTCGAATTCGGTGGCGGTGAGGTGGATACTCGCCCCGGCCCGGGTCACGTCGTGACTGTCCTCGTCCAGCGTGAGGTCGCCGACGACCAGCATGGACTCGGACCGGCGGTCGGCAGCGCCGGAGCGCCGGATCAGCCCGCGCAGCCGCGCGACGACCTCCTCCAGGCTGAACGGCTTGGTCACGTAGTCGTCGCCGCCGGCGGTCAGGCCCGCGATACGGTCCTCGACCGCGTCCTTGGCGGTGAGGAACAGGACGGGCACGTCCTGGTGCTCGCGGCGCAGCCGCCCGAGCACGGACAGCCCGTCCATGTCCGGCAGCATCATGTCCAGGACGACGGCATCGGGCCGGAACTCGCGCGCGGCCCGGACGGCGCCCTGGCCGTCCCCTTCGCTGCGGATCTGCCAGCCTTCGTAGCGCAGGGCCATGGACAGGAGTTCGGTGATCGACTGCTCGTCGTCCACCACCAGCACGCGGACGGGGCTCCCGTCCGGCCTCAGCAGTTCGGTGCGCCCCTGGGGCGAGGTCGTGGTCATGCTGCACACCGTCGCGGGGACCTCTGAGAGCGCCCTTTCGTAAGTCTGTGTTTTCCCTGAGAATCCCGGCACGCGACGGGGGAGCGCGCGTTTCAGCCGGCGCTGCCGCCGATACCGGCGCTGTCGGCATTGCCGCCGATACCGGCGCTCCGGCTTCCGCTTGCGTTCTCCCGCAGGCCGAAGAGGTGGGCCGCGTTGTCGTGGCACACCGCCCGCAGCCACGCCGGCCCGAGCCCGAGCCGCTCCAGGGCCTGGAGCTGGTGGAGGTACGGGTACGGGATGTTGGGGAAGTCGGTGCCGAGCAGGATCCGGTCGCCCAGGTCGGCCAGCCGGGGCAGGGCCCGCCGGGGGAACGGCGCCATGCGCTCGGCGAAGTCGGTGAACGCCATCGTGGTGTCCAGCCGCACCTGCGGGTAGCGCTCGGCAAGGTCGAGGAAGTCCTCGTACTCGGGCATCCCGAGGTGCGCCACGACCAGGCGCAGCCGGGGATGCCGGGCCAGCACCCTCGCGACCGGCCCGGGGCCGGTGTACTTGCCGGGCGCGGGCCCGGAGCCGCAGTGGATCACCACCGGGACACCTGCCTCGGCGAGCACGCCCCAGGCGCCGTCGAGCAACGCGTCGGCCGGGTCGTACGCCCCCACCTGCACATGCGCCTTGAAGGCCCGCGCCCCCTCTTCGACGGCGTCCCTGACCAGGCTCTCGGCCCCGGGCTCGGGGAACAGCGTCGCGGTGTGCAGGCAGCCGGGCGTACGACGGGCGAAGTCGACCGCCCAGCCGTTCAGCCACCGCGCCATGCCGGGCTTGTGCGGATAGAGCATGGCCGTGAAGGCACGCACCCCGAACTCCCGCAGCAGCCCGGCCCGCTCGCTCTCCTCCTGCCGGTAGGTGATCGGCCACTCGACCCCGCCGGTCAGCGGCCCGAGCGCGTCGAAGTAGGCCCACACCTTGCGCAGCACCCGCTCCGGCATGAAGTGCGTGTGCACGTCGACCAGCCCGGGAAGCCCGAGCCCCTCCCAGAACCGCCGCACCTCGACGGATTCCGAGGCAACGGCCGAGTCCGTTGCCGACTCCGACTCCGGATCCGGCTCCGGCTCCGGCTCCGGCTCCGGCTCCGGCTCCGGCTCCGACGCCATGAGGTGATCACCCATACCGCCACGATCGCCCGTGGCCGCACCCCGGGTCCACCCCCGTACGGCGAGAACCAACGAACAGACCGGAGAACCGATCCCGGCGACCGAGTCCCGGGGCCGAGCCCGGCGACCGAGTCCGGCGGCAGGCACCGGTCCGGATCAGAACAACCCGTCCTGCACCCCCGCCCGCCCGCCGTCCCCCCTCGCTCCTCCGACGCCCTTCACTCCCTTCGGGTGTCTCACCGGCAGATCGAACGCCCGCCCCCCACCCGGCACGAGCCCCCACCCGCCCAGCAACCGCGTATCAAGCACCACGACGTCGGCCCGCCCCCCACCCGCTGTCATGACACGCAGATGCAGATCCGGCCCCGCCGCGGCCACCAGCTCCCCGCTCACCGCACCCCCGGCGACCAGCTCGCCCACCTCCCCCAGCGCGGCCGGCACCCCCGCCAGCCCGAACACCCGCACATGATCGACGGGCTGGAAAGGCTCACGGGTCAGGGACTCGGGCCATCCGGTCAGGGCGACCGACCGGCCATGCAGCTCCGCAAGCTCGGCCGCGCGCTCCCCCTCCGTGTCGAAAAGCGCCGCCCGCACCGCACGCTTGTCGGCGTACGGAATCCGGTCGGGCACCCGGAGCGCGGCGCTCAGCAGCGCCTCGGTACGCCGGGCCGCCATCAACGGCCCGGTCCCCAGCCAGCTGAAGCAGACCGCGCCCTGCTCCAGCAGCCGCGCCGAGCCCCGGGCCACCCCGGTGATCCCGACCTTGACCATCCCCGGCCCGAACCACGCCAGATACACGCGGTACGGCCGCGGATCGTCCGCGACGGTGTCGGCGGCCACGGAGTGCGCCCGGTCCAGCCGCGCGCACTCCTCGCAGCGCGCCCCCGTACTCCGCGCCGGCACCACCGCGGCAAGCGGACACGTGTGCCCCCGTGCCCCGACACAGGTCCGTACGCCTCCTTCCTCGACCGCGAAGGCCACCCGTTTCCCCCAGGTCAGCGCGGTACGCCGCCCGCCCTCCCACATCAGCACGGGACCGTCCGCCGACCAGCGCAGCCCCGAGCATCTCCATGCCTGTGCCATCTCCGACGAGAGTAGAGGCGGGCACTGACAACGCCCCGCATCCACTCCCTGTCCGTCCGCACCGAGGTGCCGAGCGCCCCCCGGGGTGCAAACCTGGAGGAGGTGCCGCACACCTCGGCGCCCACTCGGGGCCCGCTCGGGAACATACCGCTCGGGAATGCACCGCTCGGGGACAGCCGAAAGGGCGAGCACATGGCGAGCAACGTCGGCGAAACGCACCACCGGGCCGGCTGGGAGCCGCGCAGCGCCTGGGCGGCGGGCTGGACAGCGGCCGCGGCGGTGCTGATGACCTTCGGCGGGATCATGGCGATCTTCCAGGGCATCGCGGCCATCGCGGAGGACGACGTCTTCGTCACCACCAGCGACTTCACCTACGCGTTCAGCCTGACCGGCTGGGGCTGGGTACACCTGATCCTCGGCGCCCTCGTCCTGGCCGCCGGGCTCGCCCTGTTCAGCGGGGCGGTCTGGGCCCGCGTCGCAGGCGTCGCACTGGCCGGCCTGAGTATGATCGCCAACTTCGTGTGGCTGCCCTACGCGCCGGTCTGGTCGATCGTCCTCATCGTCATCGACGGCTTCATCATCTGGGCCCTGTGCTCACCACGCCGCGAGACGACGCCCCAGGCCTAGGAACACCACCCCGGACTTCCTCCCCGTCCCATGGAAAGCAGCGAGAAGAAGCCCTCCACGGCATCGAGCATCCTGTGGCGCCGGCTCGCCCAGACAGCCGGCGCGACCGTCCTGGTCACCGCCTACTTCCTGCTCCCCCTCGACCACCTGGGCCCCCGCCGGCCCGTCCTGAGCTGGACCCTCTTCGGCCTGGCACTGGGTTTCATCGCCGTCCTGCTGCTCCAGCAGATCGGCCACGTCCTGTTCGACCACCCGCACGCCCGGCCCGGACTGGTCATCCCCCTGCTGATGTGCCTGTCCATCCTGGTCTTCGCGACGGCCTACCAGGCCCTGGCCCAGCATCCCGGCGAACTCATCGGTCTCACCACCCGCCTGGACGCCCTCTACTTCACACTGGTCACCCTCGCCACCATCGGCTACGGCGACATCACCCCCCAGGGCCAGGCGGCCCGCCTGGTCACCATGCTCCAGATCCTCTACACCTTCATCTTCCTCACCGCGGCGGCCACCGCCCTGAGCCGCCAACTCCGCACCAAGCTCCTCCGCCACAGAACCGACCACGAGCACACATCCTGATCCCGCCCGATCCCGTTTCCAACACGCGAGAGCCCCGCCGGTTCAACCGGCGGGGCTCTCGTCTTCTGTGCACTCGGCAGGATTCGAACCTGCAACCTTCTGATCCGTAGTCAGATGCTCTATCCGTTAAGCTACGAGTGCGTGTTTTTCAGTTTTCTCGCCGCTCCCGGCCCTCTGCGGGCTCGCTCGCGGCGACAGGAAGAACATTACATGACCGCCGCCGCCATGTGAAATCCGTTTGGCCCATCCCTTGTGACCTGGGGAAACAGCGGTTCGGGCCGGGTACACGACGAAGCCCCGGCCGAGTGGGCCGGGGCTTCGCAATCGGTGCGGAGGCGGAGGGATTTGAACCCTCGATGGGCTTTAAGGCCCAAACCGCATTAGCAGTGCGGCGCCATAGACCGGACTAGGCGACGCCTCCGTGCACGACGTTCCTCGCGCGAGCGCGGTTCAGTGGTGCGTGCCGATGATGACACAGTCGTGCGTGGTGTCACCAATCGCCCCCCACGGTACTAGGCGCGACGGCCGCAGAGCAAAGCTCTTCCGACGGGCGTGTGGCGGGCGCGTCGTCGTCGCCGGCGGGCAGGCCGGACCGCGTGGAGGTCCCGCAACGGTTCGGGTGCGGCGGGGCGGTCCGTGGCCGGTGACGGGCGGCGGAGGCGTTACATCACCGTCACGTTACGTGCGACCTCGGTCTCATCCGGCGTCGCGAGCGCAACCCCAGCCCTTAGACTCCCTCGCGTGACACGTTGAAGGCCGGTTGGCAAGATGGCCCGAACAATCGGCACGTAGCGGAACAGGAAGGAAGCGTCTCGTGAGCAGCAGGCCATCCCGAGGCACTGCTCGCCTCGCAGCCATACTGGACGCGCTTCCGGACGCCTTGGTGCTGGTCAACGCCAACGGGACGGTCGTCAACGCCAACACCATCGCCCTCGAGGCCTTCGAGACTCCGGGTACGGCGCTGGTGGGGCGCGGGCTGCTCGACCTGCTGCCGGAGTTCGACTCCAAGCTCATCCCCGGCTCCATGCGCCGGCCCGACCACATCGACCCGCGGGCCCGTACCAGGCCGACGCGGATGATCGCCCGACGGACCGACGGGACCGAGTTCCCGGTCGAGGTCACCAGTGCGAATCTGGAGACCGGCCAACAGGCCTACGACAACTACGGCTACACCGGCGACGAACTGCTGATGCTCGTCGTACGCGACCTGTCCGGCGCCGTGGACACCGAGGCCGAGCTGGCGCGTTCGCAACGGCAGACCGAGATGATCCTGCGAGCCGCCGCCGAGGGCGTCGTCGGGACGGACACCGACGGGCGGATCGTCCTCGTCAACCCGGCCGCCGCCCAGATACTGGGCTACCGCGCCAGCGACCTCGGCGGACGTGAGCTGCACACCCTCGTCCTCCACTCGCGCGCCGACGGCTCCCCCTTCCCGTACGACGAGTCCCCGCTCGCCGACACCCTGCGCTCCGGACGCAAGCACCGGGTGCGCGGGCAGGTGCTGTACTCCAAGAACGGCGACAAGGTGTCGGTCGACCTGACGACCGCGCCGGTACGCGACGGCGACCAGCTCGTCGGCGCCGTCATGACCTTCACCGACCGGCGTCCGTACGACACGCTCGTCAAGGAGAAGGAGGAGACCGAGCGACAGCACGCCGAGGAACTGGAGCGGCTCGCCGAGGAGCACGCCTCCGAGCTCACCGCCCTGCGCCAGAACCACGTCCGCGAGCTGGAGGAACTGCGGGAGGCGCACACCGAGGGACTCGCCGCGAACGAGGAGCGGTACGCCGCGCTCGGCGAGCGGGAGAAGGACCGCTTCGAGGCCCTCGCCGGCCGGCACGAGCAGCTGCTGACGCTGCTCGGGCAGTCCCTCAGGAGCCCGCTGGAGGAACTCCGCCGCGAGCTGGCCGCGCTGGCCGCCGACGACGCCGGACAGCTGTGGCCCGAGGCCAACCAGGTACTCCACCACCTGTCGGCCGGCTACTCCCGGATCACCACCCTCATCGACAACGTCCTCGGCTTCCAGCGGCTCGACTCCGGGACGGGGAACATCACCCGTACGAAGGTGATGCTCGACGCCGTCGTCGCCGCCGGTGTCGACGGGGCCGTGGAACTCATCGGGCCCGGCCGGGTGCAGTTCGCCGTGCACGCGCCGCCCATCGAGGCCGAGGTCGACGCGCGGCTGCTCGCCACCGCCCTCGCCCACCTCGTCGCGGATGTCGCGGGCGTCGACGCCACCGGCAACACTCCCGTGTCGGCGGGCGGTTACCTGGACAACACGGTCGTGGTCGCGGCCGCACAGCGCGGCGAGGTCGTACGTATCGAGGTGCGCGGGCCGTACAGCGGCGGCGACCCGGTGCACGAGCCGATCGTGCGCGGGATCGTACGAGCGCACGGCGGTGTGCTGCAGACGCACGAAGTACCGGGGATGAGCGGCAGCGCGTTCGTCCTCGAGGTGCCCATCGGGGCCGGTGCGGGTGTCGTCGCCGCAGGCCAGGCGCCTGCCCAGCTCGCACTGCCCGCCGGAGTACCGGCGGCCGAGGGACCGGCGGCCGAGGGACCGGGCGTGGCACCGGTGCCGGGAGTTGTGCCGGGCTCGGTCCCGGCCGAGGAGGCTGCCGCTGCCGCGGGCGGTCAGCAGGGTTCCGGTGGCGGACGGCGGAGGGCCCGGCGGTCCTCGGTGGACGCGTTCCTGGACAGCGAGGTGCCGGGAGCCGACGACGGCTCCGGCGCCGGTACGGACGCCACGGCACCCACCGGCCGGCGCAGGCGCCGGGCGGCCGCGGAAGCCGCGGAGCCCGTACCGCCCGTACAACCCGTACCGCCCGCGCAGATTCCGGCTCAGGCGTCCGGCGGGACCGGACGGCGGCGTGGCCGGCCGGCCGAGGGCGCGGAGGCCGCTGCCGCCGCTGTCGTCCCGGGTGCGGGTCCGGGCGGGGCCGTCGGCCCGGTCGGTGCGATCGGCTCCGGGGCCGGGGTGTCCGAGGGGGCCGTCGTCACGGCGGCCGAGTACGCGGCGGGGTCCGCCGCCTCGAACACCGGGCTGGGCGGGACCGTACCGCCGCAGGGCGTACCCGTCCCCGCCGGAGGACAGCGTCCCCGGCAGGCCTCCGGTGAGCAGCACGCCCTGCCGCCCGCGCTGCCCGCGGTGGGCAGTGGGGACGGAACGGCCGGTGCCTCCCAGGGGCAAGGGCAGGAGCCTGGCCAGGGGGAGGGGCAGCAGACTCAGGGGGCCGGGCGACGCCGGCGTGCGCTGGCGGCGGCCACCGAGCGGGCGGCGGCGCAGGAGGCCGCGCCCCGTACGGTGTTCGCCCTGCCGCCCGCCGAGGCGGACCAGGGGGAACAGGGCGGGGCCGTCGGCGCGGCCGGGCAGAGCCCGGCGCAGGGACCGGCACCGGGCTCGGTTCCCGTGGCGGTGCCCGGACCGGCTGCTTCCGAGGACGCGCTGATCGACGGGGGGCGCCATGACGCCGCCCCGCACGACCAGTCCGACGATCACACTCCTCCGCAGCCGCACCCCACCAGCGCCCCGACGGGCCGCCGCCGACGGGCCGCCGCCCAGCCGGCCGAGCAGAGCACGGCCCCTTCACCGACGCAGGCCGCTCAGGCTCAGGCCCCAGGGGTTCCGGTCCAGACCCCGGGGGTCCCGGTCCAGGTTCCAGAGGTTCCGGCCGGAGGTGCCGCTCAGCCGGTTCCCGCACCGGTCGCGCCGGTGCAGGGGGCTGCCCCGCAGGGAGCGGCCCTTCCGCCGGCCGTTCCGCCACAGGGCATCACCGGGCAGGAGCGCATGGCCGCCGTCCCGGGACAGCCGCCACAGGCACAGGTGCCGGCACCAGCACCGGCATCCCCCGATCAGCTCCAGGCGGTTTCCGCCGGACAGCCGTTGCCCCAGCCGGCAGCGCTGCCGCCCGCTGCCCAGGGACAACCCCAGGCACAAGGACAGGCGCAGCCCGTCGTTCCGGCCGCGGAGCAGCCCGCCTCCGTGGCCCAGCCGCTGCCCGCCGAGGCAGCGCCCGGTCAGGGAACTCCGCCCCAGGGCACCCCGTCCGCACAGCCGCCGTGGCCCGCCGCCGGTGACACCTCCGGCGCCGGAACTCCCGTACCGCCGCAGAGTGCTCCCGTACCGCCGAACGGCATGCCGACGCCCGTGCCGGCCACCCCGCTGCCTCCCGAGAACGCGGCGCCCGCGCAACGGGCCGCTCAGCCGCTCCCCGTCGAGACGGCGGCACCGTCGGTGCCGCCGGTGCCGGTGGACCCGGACTCGACCCAGGGGCGTGCGTTCAGCGTGCGCACACTGGGGCAGGGCGTGCCGTTCACCCGGCAGGCCGCCCGGGTCCAGCAGCCGCTGCCGTCGGCCACGCCTCCCCCGCATCAGCCTGGCGGCTCGGGCCGCCGCCGCAAACTCGGTACGCGCCCCGACCCGGCCGGGGGCCAGGAGCAGAGCGCGCACCCGCACGCGACGAACGGCTCCGCCCCCGCCCAGCGGCAGGCCCAGGCAGCGGCCCAGTCCCCTGCCCGCGCCCAGGCACCCGCGCAGACACCGCCCCCGCAGCCTCAGCCGTACTCCCCGTCGCAGTCCCAGGCCCAGCCTCAGCACCCGATCGCCGGTCAGCCGGGCCAGTCGCGGCTCGCGCCGACGACCGAGGGAACGGGACGCTCGTACGCCATAGGAGCGCCGGACGCGGACGCGGCCGAGGGGCCCGAGCCGTTGGACGGTCCGGGCGGGGCCGTCGAGGTGGCGGACCCCCCTCGTCCGCAGCCGATGGACGACGAACTGCCGCCTGAGCCCTTGGACAACCCCCGTCGGCTGCTGGTGTGGCCCGCGCCGGACGTCGCCACGCAGCAGGCGCTGAGCGACCGCGGCTACCGGCCGGTGATCGTGCACTCGCGCGAGGAGGTCGACGCCCAGATCGCGGCGTTCCCCGCCGCGCTGTTCGTGGACCCGCTGACCGGGCCGATCACCCGTACGGCGCTCCAGTCGCTGCGGACGGCGGCGGTGGCCGCCGACGTGCCGGTGCTCGTCACGGCCGGGCTGGGGCAGGCCTCGCGCGACGCCGCCTACGGCGCCGATCCCGCGGTACTGCTGAAGGCCCTCGCGCCTCGGGACAGCGAGCAGCATCCGCCGCGGGTGCTGCTGATCGAGGAGCACGCGGAGATCGCGCTCGCGCTGACCGGGACGCTGGAGCGGCGCGGCATGCAGGTCGCGCGGGCGGCGGGTGACGCGGACGCGGTGGCGCTGGCGGGGCAGTTCCGGCCGAACCTGGTGGTGATGGACCTGATGCAGGTACGCCGTCAGCAGGCCGGGATCGTCGACTGGCTGCGGGCGAACGGACAGCTCACCCGCACCCCGCTCGTCGTCTACACCGCCGCCGTCGACCAGAGGGACCTGCCGCGGCTGGCCTCCGGCGAGACGGTGCTGTTCCTCGCGGAGCGCTCCACGAGTGACGAGGTGCAGGACAGGATCGTCGACCTGCTGGCGCGCATCGGCACCAACTGAGCCGCGCCGGGGCCGTACCGAGGGTGCCGCCCGCGCCTTCCCTCCGGGCGCACGTCGACGCGGCCCCGCGCACGCCGGCCCCGTGACCGGTCGGCGTGCGCGGGGCGCGTCATGGAGTGTCCGGCGCGCGCAGGGACGCACGCCGGAGCGCGTCAGAGCTGGGTGATGTCCAGCGTGCCCTCGGCGTACTGCCTGCGCAGCACCTTCTTGTCGAACTTGCCGACGCTCGTCTTCGGCACCGCCTCGATCACCGTCCAGCGCTCGGGCAGCTGCCACTTGGCGATCCTGCCCTCGCCGGCGAGGAACTCGCGCAACGTGGTGAAGTCGGCGGTGGAGCCCTCCTTGAGGACGACGGTGGCCAGCGGGCGCTCGCCCCACTTGTCGTCCGGGACGGCGACGACGGCGGCCTCGGCGACGTCCGGGTGGGACATCAGAGCGTTCTCCAGATCGACGGAGGAGATCCACTCGCCGCCGGACTTGATGACGTCCTTGGCCCGGTCGGTGAGGGTGAGGAAACCGTCGGGCGAAATCGTGCCGACGTCCCCGGTCTTCAGCCAGCCGTCCTCGCTGAACTTGTCGGCAGGGCGCAGGGGTTCGGCGTCGGTGCCGTTGTAGTAGGCGCCGGCGATCCAGGAGCCGCGCACCTCCAGCTCGCCCGCGGACTCGCCGTCCCAGGGGAGGCGTTCGCCGCCGGGGCCGGTGAGCCGGGCCTCGACACCGGACGGGAAGCGGCCCTGGGTCAGGCGGTAGGCGAACTCCTCGTCGGTTCCCACGGCGTGGGCCGGCGGGCGGGCGATGGTGCCGAGCGGGGAGGTCTCCGTCATGCCCCAGGCGTGGCAGACCCGCATGCCCAGCTGGTCGAACGCCTCCATCAGGGAGGGCGGACAGGCCGAACCGCCGATGGTGACCTGGGTGAGGGAGGAGACGTCCCGCGGCTTGGCCAGCAGTTCGGCCAGCAGGCCCTGCCAGATGGTGGGGACGGCGGCGGCGTGGGTCGGACGCTCGCCCTCGATCATCTCGGCGAGCGGCACGGGCTGCAGGAAGCGGTCCGGCATCAGCATGTTGACGCCGGTCATGAAGGTGGCGTGCGGCAGACCCCAGGCGTTGACGTGGAACTGGGGTACCACCACCAACGAGGTGTCCTGGTCGGTCAGGCCCATCGACTCGGCCATGTTGACCTGCATCGAGTGCAGGTAGATCGAACGGTGGCTGTAGACCACGCCCTTGGGGTCCCCGGTCGTGCCCGACGTGTAGCACATGGCGGCGGCGGCACGCTCGTCCAGCTCGGGCCAGTCGTAGGCGGTGGGCTTCCCGGCGATCAGGTCCTCGTACTCGTGCACCCGCACCCGCGCCTGCGCCGCGGCGTCCGCCAGCGCGGAACGGTCCCCGGGACCGGACACGACGACGTGCTCCAGCGACTTCAGGTGCGGCAGCAGCGGAGCGAGCAGCGGGATCAGCGAACCGTTGACCAGGACCACCCGGTCGGCGGCGTGGTCGACGATCCACACGAGCTGCTCGGCCGGGAGGCGGAGGTTCAGGGTGTGGAGCACCGCGCCCATGGAGGGGATCGCGAAGTACGCCTCGACATGCTCGGCGTTGTTCCACATGAGGGTCGCGACCCGCTCGTCGCCGGTCACTCCGAGGTCGTCGCGCAGGGCGTGGGCCAGCTGCGCCGCGCGGGTGCCGATCTCCGCGTAGGAACGGCGGTGCGGCTCGCTCTCGCCGGTCCAGGTGGTCACCTGTGACGTGCCGTGGATCGTCGACCCATGGGCCAGGATCCTCGAGATCAGCAACGGTACGTCCTGCATGGTGCTCAGCACGGCGTCCTCCCGGGCGACATTGCCTACGCGGCGGTAACGGATGTGCTGATTCTGCGCACATACCGCGCGGTATGTCACTAGAGGAGCGGATGATCGATCACCTGTCACGAAACGACATTTCGGTTCAGGATCGAACAAGCCCCAGCTCAGCGTCGTCCCGCAGCTTGCCGAGCGCCCGCGACACGGCCGACTTCACCGTACCCACCGATACGCCGAGCACCTCGGCCGTCTGGACCTCGCTGAGGTCCTCGTAGTACCGCAGGACGACCATGGCGCGCTGCCGCGCGGGCAGCCGCATGATCGCCCGCCACATCGCGTCACGCAGCGCCTGCTGCTCGGCCGGGTCGTCGGCCGCGGACACCGGGTCCGGCTCGGGCAGTTCCTCACAGGCGAACTCGTCCACCTTCCGCTTGCGCCACTGCGACGTCCGGGTGTTCAGCAGCGCCCGGCGCACATACCCGTCGAGCGCACGGTGGTCCTCGATACGCTCCCAGGCGACGTACGTCTTGGCGAGCGCGGTCTGCAGCAGGTCCTCCGCGTCGCTCGGGTTCCCGGTCAGGGACCGGGCGGTACGCAGGAGCACCGGCTGGCGGGCCCTCATGTACGACGAGAACGACGGGTACGGGAGGGTCTGCGTCACTGGAGCAGCGGCGTTCGAAGCGCTGGTGCAGACGGGTGTGGTCATGGCTCAACGCTATGAGCGGGGCGCGTCCGGCGGATCGGCCGCAGGTCCCGAAGCCTCGTCCCTCTCAGGTTGTAGGGGTGGTGCCTGCTGCACCTCCTGAAGGTGGACGAGCGGTGCAGAGCCACTGCGGGTTCACCCCTGGGGGAAGCGCACAGGCACCCCGGGGCCCCACCCGTTGCCCAAAGGCTCTCCGACGCCCCTGGGAGCCCCGTCCCCTGAGCGCCGAGGTCGGGGCACGCCTGTGCCCTCCACCACGAGAGGCCGCCCCTCGTGCGACTTCACCGCGCTTCGAGCGCATCGGGCGCGCCAGACCCCCGGCGGCTCCCCGGCTCCTCCTTCGCCGCCGGCCTCCCGCTCACGCGGCCCCCTCGCCGTCCCCCACCGGCACCCCCTGCGCCCCCTGCGCCCCCTGCGCCCCCTGCGCCCCCTGCGCAATTTCGACTGGTCGTCAGGTACCACCTCCTGTCCACTCCCCTCACGCACGCACACACAGGCACAAGCACAGGCACAGGCACACCGACCGGCCCCCACCCGATCGACAGACCCGGCCCCGCGAGACGTGTGCGCGGCGGCGCCGAAGCGCCGACGTGCACACGCCCCGCACCCCACGAAGCACACCCCGCACAGGTCGTCAGAGGGCCGCCGGCCCTCTCACCTCACCACCACAGCGGAGTGAAGCTGATCGCCACGTTGTCGTTGCCCTGGTTGACGGCCGTGAACACGGAGCCGTTGACCTGGGCCGTGTTGCTCCGGTTCGAGGCGCCGGAACCGACGGCCTGCTGCTGCGAGGTGGCCGAGGTGCCGAAGTTGTCCCCGCCGACGCCGCTGCCGACCACGCCCGCCGTGGCACTCGCGGCCGTGGCGCTCGAACCGTCCTCCGCGAGAGCGCCGTTGTCCGCCGCCGCGACGCCGGTGAAGAGGGCTGCCGCCAGCGGAAGGGCGGAGACGGCGGCGATGACGCGGGCAGTACGGATGCTTGCCATGTTGTGTTTCCTCCAGAACCAAGGACGCACCGGCTCATGACCGTGTGTGCCCGATGTACGGCTGTCACCAGGGAGGTTGGCCGACCGCCCGGGCTGTACTCGACGTCGCAAGATCAGGATTGCCCACCGAATCGCTGCGAACCACCCCTGAAGCCATCATTCGCACGCAAGCGTGAGGACAAGTCGATAAACCCCTACTCGCCCCCTAATCCATCTCATCCACCCGACAAGGACACCCCCACACCAAGCCCCACAAGAGATAAAACGTTCCGGCACATTTCTCGCCGACCGCGCGAACCCGGCGCGCCATCCCCTCCCTCTTCCCTTAATCGAACATAGGTACGAAAATAGAGGCATGGCCACCACCGATCGGCAGGCCACGACGCTGGCCCTCGCACACGCCCTGTCCGCCGCCGAGCGCGGACTGGCCGTCATCCCCCTGTCCCGGACGAAACTCCCCGCACTGCGTTCTCCGCACCGCGACGAACCCGATCCCCACCCCGGTCCCGGCCCCGCCACCCGCTGCCGCGGCGAGTGCGGCCGCTTCGGGCACGGTGTCCACGACGCCTCCACCGACCCCACCCGTGTCCGCGAACTGTTCGCCGCCGCCCCCGGGGCCACCGGCTACGGCATCGCCTGCGGACTGCCCCCGCACCATCTGATCGGCGTCGACCTGGACACGAAGAGCAGCACCGACTCCTCCGCCGCCCTGCGCGAACTGGCCCTGCGCCACCTGTTCACGATCCCCGCCACGGTGGTCGTCCTGACCCCCAGTGGCGGCCGCCACCTGTGGCTCAGCGGACCGCCGGACGTCGTCGTCCCCAACTCCGCGAGCCGGCTCGCCCCCGGCATCGACATCCGGGGCGCCGGCGGTTACCTGGTCGGCCCGGGCTCCCGTACGGACCACGGCGCTTACACCGCTGCCCCGGGAACCGCGCGCCTCGCCCCCGCCGCGTGCCCGCCCGCCCTCCTGCGGCTCCTGCTGCCCCCGCCCCGCGCCCACCGCCCCACGCCCCCGGCGGCCGACGGTCACGGGCAGGGACTCGTCCAGTTCGTCCTCGCGGCGCACGAGGGCCAGCGCAACACCCGTCTGTTCTGGGCGGCCTGCCGCGCCTACGAGGAGGGCATCGGTCCCGCCCTGGTGGGCCCCCTGGTGGAGGCGGCCCTCCACACCGGCCTGACCGAACGCGAGGCCCGCGCGACGATCGCCTCGGCAGCCCGCATCACAGGCCACCACCCCTGACACCCACGCACAGCCCGCCCTCCCCGCCCCACGAAAAACCGGAAGCCCCGGACACACCACCGCCCTAGAGTGCCGACCATGTCACTCACGCGCGTCGTCCTCGCCTCAGGCCGCTCGGTCGACCTCTCCGAGCTGCGGATGTCGTCGACGTACGGCGGCATGCTCGAGGGCTGCCCCTGCAAGCCCTCGACGACCGGAAGATCACCTCGGCACTGCGGTCCGCCGAAGACGCCTTCCCCGGAACCCCGGTCCACCTGGTTCCGCCCCGCGCGAGCACCCCGACCAGTACGCAGGCGCCTTCGGCCCCATGGAGGTCGTCCCCGCCGTGACGTGCCCGGGCCACTTCCGCTCCGAGGCCCTCGGCCCGGCCCACGACCGCGCCCTGTACCGCTCCCGCCTCACCGTCGTCCGGTTCCAGCCGGCCGCCCACGTGCCGTCCGGACGTGGCACGGAGCCCGCACTGCAGGAGGTGTCCTGGGAGCAACTGGCCGAGGACGAGGAGATCTGACCGCACGCCCCGCACACCCACACCCCTGGAAAGCCCCCGAATGAGCGCCCACACCCCTGTCCCTGTCCCTGTCTCCCGAACAGAACTGCTGCGCTGGCAGTTCGAACTGACCTGGTCCCTGTTCGAGTACCACCTGGAGCGACTGGAGCCGGACGACTTCCTGTGGGAGCCCACCGTCCACTGCTGGACGATGCACCGTTCCCCCGACGGCACCTGGGCCCCGGACTGGGCGGAGACCGAGCCCGACCCCGTCCCCGTCCCCGTCCCCACCATCGCCTGGGTCAGCTGGCACATCGGCTGGTGGTGGAGTGTGACCCTGGACCACACACGCGGGCGCCGGCCCCGGGAGCGGACCGACGTCACCTGGCCCGGCGAGGGAGCTCCGACCGTCCAGTGGCTGCGCGGCCTGCGGACGGAGTGGCTCGCGACCCTGGACGGCATCACCGACACCGACCTGGACACCACCGCACCCTTCCCGTGGCCGGACGACCCGGCGTACACCCTGGCCCACACGATCGCCTGGGTGAACACCGAACTCCTGAAGAACGCAACAGAAATAGGCCAACTCCGCCTGCTACGAGCGGCCTCCTGACCACAGCATGGCCGCACGTGCTGCAGACCGGACCTACGCAGGCATTGATCCGAGCGGAGGCGGTGGGATTCGAAACCCACGGTGACACCGCTGCCACGGCGGTTTCAAGAGGGACGGCGCCCGTTGGCTTGCCCCGGTCATGTGAGACTCCGCCGCTCTCGCTTCGTCGTCTGCCGCTGGACTCGGCTGAGCCCGAGGGCTACTCGGCCGGCAGGGCCTCCCGCATCGCCTTCACGACGGCAGTCGGGTCGTAGCCCTCGGAGACGCCTTCGACCAGGATGATGTCGCCCTCGATGTGCCGAGAGCGCAGCGGTGCGATCTCCCGGTATGCGGGGGAGTCCCACCAGGCCCGCGCCTCGGCGATCCCGGGGAAGCCGATCATCACGAGGTGCCCGGGCCAGCTGCCTTCCTTCACCTCGTGCTGCGTGGCGTGCACGAGGTAGCGGCCGCCGTGCGGCTCGAAGGTGGCGGGGAGTCGCTCGATGTACTCGGCGATCTCCGGGTGCGGGGCGGCCTCTTGCAGGTGAGCTATGGCGTAGGCGGGCATGACGTCCTTCCGGTCGGTCGAGCTCCGTACGCCGAGAGCCTGTCATGCCGACGCACCGGGGTCGATGACCTGACGGGTAAGCGCATCCCGCGGCACGCACCGACGGCGCACATGCCCCCGCCTGCCCGACCGGGCGGGACCCACGGGGAACAGCGGTCGGGCGCGGGACATGGGAACGAGAGCGGCCCCCGACCGTTCATCCCGGTCAGAGGCCACTCACGTGCGGAGGCGGTGGGATTTGAACCCACGGTGACATCGCTGCCACGACGGTTTTCAAGACCGTTCCCTTAGGCCGCTCGGGCACACCTCCCCGCGCTCGCCGGGTGATCGGCGACGCGGGGACAAGGGTAACGGGTCGGTGCGGGCGGGGTGGGGTCAGCTGTCGCCGACGCGGGAGCCCAGTGTGAGTTCCGTGGTCTGCTCCTTGCCGCCGCGCTCGTAGGTGAGGGTGACCTCGTCGCCCGGCTTGTGGGTCCAGATCTCGCCGATCAGGGTCGGGCCGGAGTCGATGACGCGGTCGTCGAGCTTGGTGATGACGTCACCGGGCCGCAGGCCGGCCTGGTCGGCGGGACCGTCGGGATCGACCGCCTCGGAGCCGCCGGCGCCCTGTTCGGTGATCTTCGCCCCGCCCGTGCCTTCCTCCAGGGAGACCGACGCGCCGATCTTGGCGTACACCGGCTTGCCCGTCTTGATCAGCTCCTGGGCGACGTACTTCGCCTGGTTGATCGGGATGGCGAAGCCCAGGCCGATGGAACCGGACTGGCCGGTGCCGAAGCCGCCGTTGCTGGTGGACTGGATGGCGGAGTTGATGCCGATGACATTGCCCTGGGCGTCCAGCAGCGGTCCGCCGGAGTTGCCCGGGTTGATCGAGGCGTCGGTCTGCAGGGCGCTCATGTACGAAGCCTGGCTGCCGGTGCCGTCGCTGGAGGCCACCGGGCGGTTCTTCGCGCTGATGATGCCGGTCGTCACCGTGTTGGACAGGCCGAACGGAGCGCCGATGGCGATCGTCGAGTCACCGACGGCGACCTTGTCGGAGTCTCCCAGCGTGAGGGGCTTCAGGTTCGAGGGGGCGTTCCTCAATTTGATGACCGCGACGTCGTAACCCTGGGCGTTGCCGACCACCTCGGCGTCGTACTTCTTGCCGTCCGGGAAGGTCACCGCGACCTTGCCGCCGTCCACGGCGTCCGCCACCACGTGGTTGTTGGTGACGATGTGCCCCTGGGTGTCGAACACGAATCCCGTGCCGGTCCCGCCCTCACCGCTGCTGCTCTCCGCCTCGATGGTGACCGTACTCGGCAGCGCCGTGGCGGCCACGCCCGCGACCGTGCCCGGGTCGCGCTTGACGTTGCCGCCGCTGGTGGACGACGAGACGGTCGTCGAGCCGTTGCTGTCGTTGTTCTTGGCCAGCGTGTAGCCGAGGCCGCCGCCCAGGCCGCCCGCGACCAGCGCGGCCAGCAGCACCGTGGCGATCAGGCGGCCGCGCCTGCCGCCCTTCTTCGGCGCCGGCGGCTGCTGGTAGGAAGAGCCCCAGCCGTCCGCGCCGTGACCTGCGCCGCCGCCGTACGACGGGGTGCCCGGCGCCGGTGGCGGGGGCCAGGAGGCGTCGGGCGAGGAGGGAGCTCCCGGCGGAGGGCCGGACGGGGGCTGGTCCTGGGCGCCGTAACCTCCCTGGCCGATGGGGGCAGCCTGAGCGGTATGTCCGGCCGGTTCGCCGTATCCGCCACGGTCGCCATCGCCGTATGCCGGGTACTGCGACGAGCCGTGGCCCTGCGCCGTCCCCGGCGCGTTCGGCGGGACCGGGGGCAGGGGGGTCGTCGGGCTGCCCCCGTCCGGAGCCTGGCGCTGCGGATGCGCCTGAGCAGCGGGAGCCTCCACCGGCGTGGGTGGTACGGACGGGGCCGGAGGTGCCGATGCGCCCTCGCTTGTGCCCTCGTTCTCGGTGCTCACAGCTCTCTCTCCTCGATCCACGGCTGTTGTTCCAGGTCGCACTCGGTCACACTCATCCACGCTCGTTCACGCATGTCGACGAGTCCGGCGCGCTTCAGCTGTGCATGTCTCTTTGTATGACGTCAGCTTTTCCCATGGGCCGTCAGGGCACCATAAGCCGTTCCTGTGGGTGCGAGACCCTCCCTTATATAGGGCATTACTCACTAAGGGTGCACCATCCCCATGTCTTCGGTCGGACCTCCACGTCGCCCGGACCTTCGGCACCCACGCGACCGCACAGGTACCCCCTACGCGATGGCACCATGACGCGGTGACCCATGCACGTCAGCGTCCGACCCAAGTCGTCGCCCACCGCGGAGCCTCCGAGGACGCGCCCGAGCACACCCTGGCCGCGTATCGCAAGGCGATCGAGGACGGTGCGGACGCGCTCGAATGCGATGTACGCCTGACCGCGGACGGTCATCTCGTCTGCGTTCACGACCGTCGCGTCAACCGTACGTCCAACGGCCGCGGTGCGGTGTCGGCACTGGAACTCTCCGATCTGTCCACCCTGGACTTCGGCTCCTGGAAGACGCGCGCGCCGCTCGGGGGACGGGTCGAGGAGCCCGACTGGGAGTACGGACCGGAGGACCGGGAAGCGACCTCCGTCCTCACCCTGGAGCGACTGCTGGAGCTTGTCTCCGACGCCGGCCGCCGGGTGGAGCTGGCCGTCGAGACCAAGCACCCCACGCGGTGGGCGGGACAGGTGGAGGAGCGGCTGCTGCTCCTGCTGAAGAGGTTCGGCCTGGACACCCCCGGCTCCCCTGAAGAGTCACCGGTACGCGTGATGAGCTTCTCCGCACGGTCGCTGCACCGTGTGCGCGCCGCCTCGCCCACCCTGCCGACGGTCCACCTCATGCAGTTCGTCTCGCCCCGCCTGCGCGAGGGGCGGCTGCCGGAAGGGGTGCCGATCGCGGGCCCCTCGATCCGGATCGTCCGCAGCCACCCCGCGTACATCGAGCGCCTGAAGCAGTCCGGCCACCAGGTACACGTGTGGACCGTGAACGATCCCCAGGACGTGGACGCCTGTGTCGGTCTCGGGGTCGACGCCATCATCACCAACCGCCCCCGCGCGGTGCTCGACCAGCTCGGCCGCTGAGCGGCACGGGGTGGACCAGCCAGGCAGCCGTGCTGTCCGTGCAGGGCTCTTGACCGCAGGGCCCTCCTCACTCCATCCTCACATCTCGGCCACATCGACGAAATCCAGCCACTTGGTTACGGGGAGTGCTCCGGCGCATTCGGTACGTGCCCAGTTGTTTCGAGTGCGTCACCGCACATGGATGGGCCGGTTTCCGGTTCGGGCCCATGGGGCATTCACACCGTGGCGTGGGGCGAAGGAGGTCTCGGGGGTGGCGTTGGTGGTGGCACAGGAGGTGCCCACGTCGTCGAGCATGGCCGTACCCCATGGCCCTGCGGGCGTGGGGAAGGCGAGGCGCTGCATGCGCCTGCAGTTGCGCGACGGCGGCGTGGCGGACACGGTCATCGACGATGCCGTACTGATCCTTTCCGAACTGCTGAGCAACGCGTGCAAGCACGGCAGACCCCTGGGTGACGCCCTGGCCGGGGACGGCGACGTCCGCGCGGCCTGGCAGGTGGATCCCCGCGGCCGGCTCATCGTGGAGGTCACCGATGGCGGAGGCCCGACCCGGCCCGCCCCGGCGACCCCGTCGGTCACCGCGCACGGCGGCCGGGGGCTGAACATCATCACGGCCCTGGCCGACGACTGGGGCGTACGCGACGAGGTGCCGGGCGAGGTCACGGTATGGGTCGTCGTCCACGACGACGTGTACGACCCGGACGCCGGACACCGGCGCGACGACTTCGCCACGCGCGTGACGGCCCCCACGGTGACCGGGATGCCCGAGATGTCCGGCCTGGAGTTCGCGGACGCCTTCGACCGCCTCGACTGACCGGCGCACGCGCCCGGGGCCCCGGGAACACCCTCGCGTGGTCGTCCGCCGTCGGCCGCGAGGCCACCGCTGCCAGCCGTCTCGCGGTGTCCTCGCGGCCGCTTCGCAGGCCCCGGTCCCGTACTGCTCGCGTGTCGTCCACAGGCGGCGCGTTGTCCACAGGGTCCCTTCGGCCGCGTCGTGAACGACTAGGCTCCCGCCCGTACGAGACGAGCCGTAACCGGGAGACACCCACGATGGCCAAGAAGCGCCCTCAGACCAAGGCCAAGCGCCCGCAGCTCACGGACGGAGCCCGCGCCGCAGGCGCTGACGGGAACTTTCCGGTCGTCGGCGCCCGCGAGCCCTGCCCCTGCGGCAGCGGTCGCCGCTACAAGGCCTGCCACGGCCGTGCCGCCGCACACGCCGTGACCGAACTGGTGCAGCGCCCGTTCGAGGGACTTCCGGGCGAGTGCGACTGGGTGGCGCTGCGCGAACTGGTGCCGGCGGCCACCGTCGAACTGCCCCTCAAGGGCGGCCTGCCCGACGGCGTCCCGTCGGTCACCCTGGCCACCGTGCTGCCGATGGCCTGGCCCGCACTGCGCCGTGACGACGGTTCGGTCCTCCTCGGCCTGCAGAACGACACCTCGTCCGGTGACATCAGTCGCGATCTCGCCGACACCCTCCAGCGGGCGCTCACCGCCACTCCGGGCACCCCGGTGCAGGCCCGCCGTGCTCCGGCCGAGGGGCCCCGGCTGCAGGATCTCCTCGACCCCGAGGGCGCGTTCGAGCCGGTGGTGCACAGCGGCTTCGAGTTCTGGGTCCCCGACCCGGAGAACGCCGCCCCGGACGTGACCGCCTCCCTGGAGCGGGCCAACGCGGCGGCCATCCCGACCGTCAAGCTCTCGGGCGTGGACTCCGCGTACTGGTGCGAGACGCCCGAGAAGAACCATCTGCGGTGGGTCATGCCGCATCCCGAGGAGCAGCTTCTGGACGCCTTGGCGCGGCTGCACGCCGCAGGCCGCTCCTCCCTCGGCGAGGGGACCCGTCTCGTGGGCTCCTTCCGCGCTCACGGACTCACCGTCCCGGTCTGGGACCTGCCCAGCGGGGTCGGCGCCGAGGACATGGAGAAGCCTGCGGCCGAGTTCGCCGAGCGCCTCGCCGCGGCCCTGGCCACCGACGCCCCGCTCACCGGCGACGAGCGCCGCGCACGCGGCGGCCTGACCAACCGCCAGGTCACCCTCAGCTGAGGCACAAGCACACTTCCCGGTCGCGCTGCCTGGCCCGCCCGTACGACCGCCCGGTCCGCATGACCGGCTTCGCCCACAACTCCCGGTGGAGACAAGCCAGTCGGTGACCGGAAAAGCTGAGATCGAATTTGCTAACAGCCGATCTCTTGTTACCGTTCCAGTAGCCCGGTTGCTGGTGCATCCCCCGTCGCCAGCAACCGGGTCTTTGCTTGACCGCGCTTCTCCACAGAACGCGGTCGCGCGTCAACCACCGGTTCCCATGGGACGGTTTCTCCCGGAACTCAGGTCGGCAGCGCGACAGGGGCCGACGGCCCCCGTCCGGCCCGGTCGGCGAACTCGGCGGCTGCGCGACCAGCGCGTGCGGTGCCGCGAGAGGCCATCCCCCACTGGGGCTCCGGCGGAGACAGTGGAAACCATGGGGCCGGCCAGGCCGCCGGATGCCGCGCGCGGCGACAGGGAGTACCGGACGCCGCGCGCGTCGGCAGCCACTACAGCTCGGGCGCGCTCACACCCGTACCGGTGAGGGCCTCGACCACGGCGTCCACAACGGCCTCGACATCCGGTACCCAGGGCGAGGCCGAGCCGGGCAGCGGCGCGCGCTCCCAGCGGACATCGCCCAGGCCGGTGGCGGACGGGGGCAGGGCGAGATAGCCGCCTTCGCCGTGGAAGCGGAGCGAGCCCGGGACGAAGTCCTTGGCGTACAGCAGCTCGCCCAGCTGCTCCAGGGAGTACGGCTTGACCAGGATCGCCCAACGGTCCGCCGAGGCGACGACCGGGCCGAGCCGCATGCCGAGCCGGTCGAGGACGCCCAGGGCGCGGGCGGCCGGCACGGCGGGCAGGGAGACCGCGCAAGGTGCCCTGCCCCCGGTGGCCAGGACGACGGGCGCCGTGGGCCGGTTGCCCCACCACCAGCGCACCATGCGCGCGTCGGTGGTGGCGGCGAGGAGCCCGGGGTCGAAGGGATGGGCGCCCGGCACTGTGCATTCGGGGTCCGGGCAGCCGCAGCGGGACCCGCCCTGCGGGTCCGTCGCCACACCCGGGAGTACCGGCCACTGCCAGTCCGAGGCGAAGGTCAGGGCCGCTTCGATCAGCTGGGGCCCGCTGTCGCCTCGCTGGGACAGGAGCCTGCGTCGCCTTCCGAGGATCTCGCGCATGAGCGCTCGTTCCTTTCCGTTGCACGCCTGGCAACACCGTGGTCCACATCACAACATGTGTCGATCACCGCACTGTGCGTACCTACTGTGCGTACCTGTTGGCGCATCACACCCCTGCACCGGGCAGGGGGAGCCCCACGGGCCGAACAAGGACTGCCTCCGCGGCCGTACCACCCATACTGCGTCGATCGGAAGCACGGGGGTGGCGTAGGGGTGGCGAAGTCTGGCGTTTACCGTCGCGCGTGTTTCTCTCCGCCTCCGCCACGGGAGGATGGGGCACGGTCGTCGGTGGTTAAGACGCCCGGGTCCGTCACCAGGTTCCCGGGTGATTCCCAACCACCCCTGGCCTTCTCCGAGTGCGTACCCATCACGACCGCTGTGACGCTCCGTCGAGCGAGCCCAGTCGACCGCAATCAGCCTCCCCCTGAGGCAGTTTCAAGCCAAGTTCCCTTTTCGGCAAGAGGGCGGGAGCGAAGTCTTCCGGACTCCCTCCGACCTCGCGGACACCACTAATCCCAGCAGGACAATGCTGGACATCTCCTCACGAGAACGTGTACATGTGGAGACACTGCCGGCGACGCAGAATGACATGGGGGTTTGCGATGCTTTTGAGCAGTTTGTACCGGCATGAAAGCCGGACGCCATGAACGCCCCGCACCCTCCGAAAGTGGCTGGAATCGATTCGACGGTTCCGGCCCCCGCACACACTGTCGCGTCCGTAGCCACGAGTACCTCTCCGGCCGCCCCGGCAAACCCCCAGAACGCACCGGGTGTGCTCCTGCAGGACCGACTCGCGGGATGGGTCTCCGACCTCACGACCCTCCATGAGCTGACCGAGCACCTGGCCCGCACGAGCTCCCTCGACGAGGCGCTCCAGGAGCTGCTGCGCGCCGGCGCCGCCCTGGTGGGCGCCCGGCGCGGTCTCGTCGTCCTGGAACCCGCCGACGGTCACGGACCGGACACCATGATCGGTCTCGGCCTGGCCCGTGCGGATCTCGGCCACATCGAGACGATCCCGCGCAGCGCGGTGCCGTACGGCAGGATCCTCGAGGGACTGCCCGGTACCGACGACGGCGTCGCCGTGCCCGACCTGCTCGCCGAGAAAGGGCTCGACCCCCGCCACCGCGAGGTCGCCGCCCGCCTCGGCTACGCCGCGAGCTACACGCTGCCCCTCGCCCCCGGGGCCGGCACGGACGCCGCGCGGACAGCGGAGGCAGCGCGTCGCCTGGGCGCCGCGGTGTGGCTCTACGACGAACCCGCCGAGCCGTCGGAACGCCAGCGGCACCTCGTCGGCCTCTACGCCCGCTACGCCGCCGAGCATCTCGCCCGCCTCCTGGAACTCGAGCGCACGCGTGCGTCCATGGCCACCATGTCCGAGGAGCTCCTCCCCTCGCGCCTGCCCCGGATCCCCGGCGTCCAGCTCGCCGCCCGGCACCGCACCTCCCCGCACGGCGGCGGGGACTGGTACGACGCGCTGCCACTGCCGGACGCCGCCCTCGGCCTCGCCGTGGGGTCGGTCACCGGGGCCGGACCGAGCGCGGTCGCCGCGATGGGGCGGCTGCGGGCATCCCTGCGCGCCTACGCCGTGATGGAGGGCGAGGACCCGGTCGCCGTCCTGTCCGACCTGGAACTGCTGCTGAGGCTCACCGAACCCGCCCGGTCGGCCACCGCGCTGTTCGGCTACTGCGAACCCGCGCTGCGCAGGGTCACGCTGGCCGGTGCCGGGCACAGCCCGCCGCTGTTGCTCGGCGAGCGCCGTACGGAGTTCGTGGAGACGTCGGTCTCGGCCCCCCTGGGCATGCTCGCCTGCTGGGAGGCGCCGAGCGTGGAGGTTCACGTGGAACCGGGAGAGACGGTTCTGCTCTACACCGACGGGCTGCTGCACCGCACCGGTGACCCCACCGACCGCGCCTTCGCGCGGCTGCACGCGGCTGCGGCCGGAGTGCCCCAGGCGCTGCGCCGCGACCCGGGCGCGATCGCCGACCACGTTCTGCGCACCGTGCTGCCCGAGGGCGTGCAGACGACGGACTCCACGGAGGACGTCGTCCTGCTGGCCGCGCGGTTCGAATAGCCGCCCCGTGCGGGGCCGGGCCGGGGCGGGGCGGGAAGGAGACGATGCCGGGCAGGCGGGAACCGGAGAGGCAGGAAGGTGCCGGTTCGCGGTACTGGTCCACGGCCGGCTCGATGCCCGTATCTGCGCTTGCGCCCCTTCCCTTGTCCGCTCCCGTACCCGCTCCTTTGCCCGTTTCCGTCGCCCTCCGCGCGCCCTTGGTAACAGGCCCTTCCCCCGGTGACCGTTTCGCCGGTAACCGTACGATGGGGAAGGTCCCCCGGCTCGGACGCAACCGACACCCTGGGGGAGGTCCAGAGCCTTATCGAGGAGGATGACCGCTGTGGCAGAAGAGTTCCCGACCGCGTTCGACAAGACCGCCGGGACGACAGGCCCCGAAGGTCCCGAAGCCACGGCGGGTCCCGAGACTGCCGAGGAAGAGCCCGTCAAGCAGCGCAAGAACGGCCTCTACCCCGGCGTGTCCGACGAGTTGGCCGAGAACATGAAGAGCGGCTGGGCCGACACCGAGCTGCGCGACCTCGAGCCGATCCCCCAGGCCACGGAGACCGCCGCCCGCCGCGCCGCGCTGTCCGCGCGTTTCCCGGGCGAGCGCCTGGTCGTCCCCGCGGGCAACCTGAAGACGCGGTCCAACGACACCGAGTACGCCTTCCGCGCATCGGTCGAGTACACGTACCTCACCGGCAACCAGACCGAGGACGGCGTCCTCGTCCTGGAGCCGACGGCCGACGGCCACCAGGAGACGATCTACCTCCTCCCGCGCTCGAACCGCGAGAACGGCGAGTTCTGGCTGGACGGCCAGGGCGAGCTGTGGGTCGGCCGCCGCCTCTCCCTCACCGAGGCCGAGAAGCGGTACGGCATCCCCGCCGCCGACGTGCGCGAGCTGGCCGGCGCCCTGCGCGAGGCCACCGGCCCGGTGCGCGTCGTGCGGGGCCACGACGCCGGCATCGAGACGGCGCTGACCGACAAGGTCACCGCCGAGCGCGACGAGGAGCTGCGGGTCTTCCTCTCCGAGGCTCGGCTGGTCAAGGACGCCTTCGAGATCGGCGAGCTGCAGAAGGCCGTCGACTCCACGGCGCGCGGCTTCGAGGACGTCGTGAAGGTCCTCGACAAGGCCGAGGCCACCAGCGAGCGCTACATCGAGGGCACGTTCTTCCTGCGCGCACGGGTCGAGGGCAACGACGTCGGCTACGGCTCCATCTGTGCCGCCGGCCCGCACGCCACCACCCTGCACTGGGTGCGCAACGACGGCCCGGTCCGCTCCGGCGACCTGCTGCTGCTCGACGCCGGCGTGGAGACGCACACGTACTACACGGCGGACATCACGCGCACGCTGCCGGTCGACGGCACGTACAGCACGCTGCAGAAGAAGATCTACGACGCCGTGTACGACGCCCAGGAGGCCGGTATCGCGGCCGTGAAGCCCGGCGCCAAGTACCGCGACTTCCACGACGCCGCCCAGCGGGTCCTGGCCGAGCGGCTCGTCGAGTGGGGTCTGGTCGAGGGCCCGGTGGAGCGGGTGCTGGAGCTGGGTCTGCAGCGCCGCTGGACGCTGCACGGCACCGGCCACATGCTCGGCCTGGACGTCCACGACTGCGCCGCCGCGCGCACCGAGACGTACGTCGACGGCACCCTGGAGCCGGGCATGGTGCTCACGGTCGAACCGGGCCTGTACTTCCAGGCCGACGACCTGACCGTCCCCGAGGAGTACCGGGGCATCGGCGTCCGCATCGAGGACGACATCCTGGTGACCGAGGGCGGCAACCGGAACCTCTCCGCCGCGCTGCCCAGGCGGTCGGACGAGGTCGAGGCGTGGATGGCGGCCCTCAAGGGCTGATCACGGCTCGAGGGCTCTCGAAGGGCTCTCAAGGACTCCCAAGGGGCTGATGAACCGCTCGAGCGGCCGCTCGACGAGCCGATGTTCGCACGTCGCACTGCGGCCGGGCGCCCGGGAGGGGCGCCCGGCCGCAGTGCGACGGGGTTGGTGCGATCGGGTTCGGTGCGATCGGGTGGTGGGGTCACACCGCCATCAGCGGCGCGCCCTTCCGCCATTTGAGGATCTTGTCGAAACTCACCACGGCGCCGCCCCGGTCGGGCTTGTTGCCGATGTGGACGTGGTCGGCGAGTTCCTGGATGAGACCGAGGCCACGGCCGTGCTCCGCGTCGGAGGGCGCGGGGCGGACCGGCGGGTGGGCGCGGCCACCGGCCACGGCGGGAAAGCCGGGACCCGCGTCGGCGACCTCGATACGGCACTTCTCGCCCTCGAGGTAGGCGGTCACCCGGTACGCCTCCGCGAATCCGCCCCGGACGGTGCCCCCACCGTGCTCGACGGCGTTCGCACAGGCCTCCGTGAGGGCGACGGAGAGATCGTAGGAGATGTCGGGGTCGACGCCCGCGGTCTCCATCGCGCCGAGAAGAAGGCGACGCGCGAGCGGCACGCTCGCAGCATCACGGCGCAGATGGAGTGACCACCAGATGCTCATGCTCCAGCCTCCCGGCCGCGGCTCGACATACCGTTACCTATTGCCCTGCGTACACGCTTGTAAGCGTCCCGCTGACGTGATAACCCCCATACGGCGGGTGCATCATGGGGCCGACCGGTGTATGTGGGACGTCCCGCCACAGAGGCGACCTTCCGGCCGTAGCTCTCCTTGCGGACCTGCCGTACGGCAGCCGGAGGCCCAGTGCGATGATGAGCCCGCCATGACTGCCCCCCACCCGCACACGATGCGCTCCGGACGCGGGCTCCGGATGCCGCGGGCCGCGGTGTTCGCCGCGGTCTGTGTCGTGCTGGCCGGGGCAGGTCACACACTCGCCTCCCACGCCGCCGTTCCGCTGTGGACGCTGGGCGTCGGGTTCCTCGGGACGTTCGTGGCCGCGCTGCCGCTCGCCGGACGTGCGCGGTCCCTGCCCGGCGTCGCCACCCTGCTGGCGGTCGGCCAGGCGGTGCTGCACACCGTGTTCGGCATCGGCCAGCACGGCGCCACGGCCACCGCGAACGTGTCGTCGGCCGCGTCGCCCTCCGTGACCGGGTCCGTGTCCGACGCCTCGCTGATCGAGCAGGCGGCCCGGCTGATGTGCGGTGCCGGCACGGCGGCCATCAGCCCCGCGCAGGCTCAGCGCATCCTCACCGACGCCCGGATCCACCCCGGCACGACCGGCACGGAGAGCACGGTCGGCGGGACCCACGCGGGGCACGCCCAAGAGGGCGCCCTGTCCCTGGCCGCTGACCCCTCGACCGCGGGCTCGGTGGTGCCGCTGCTGCCGTCCCTGCCGATGCTGCTCGTGCACGTCCTCGCGGCGCTCGCCACCGGCTGGCTGCTGCGCCGCGGCGACCTGGCGTTGCTGCGGCTCACCGAACTGTCGGCGCACGGAGTCGCCGAGGGCGCCCTCGTACGGTCCCTCCGCGCGGCGCTCGCTCTGGTGCTTGCCCTGCGCGCGGGTCTCCCGGGGGCTCCGCGGGTGGCCCCGCGCCGGCTGCACACCGCACCGCCCGTACCGCCCACGCCCCGGATCACCGCACTCCAGCACACGGTGATCCGCCGGGGTCCGCCCCCGGCCGGTACCGCACTCGCCCTCGCCGCCTGACGCGGCCGGGCCACCACTCCGCCACCGCCGGACCTCCGGACGGGAGAGGGGCGCCGGCGTGCGGCACGGCACGCGCGTGTGCGTCCGCCTTCCCGCGCACTTCCCGCGCACTTCCCGCGCACTTCCCGCTTGCTTCCCGCTTGCTTCGCCCGTACTTCTTCCGCACGAGCGAGCCGTCTGCGGCCCCGGCCGCCGACGACCGGCGGGGACGTACGCCCGTACGCGGATCCCTCACCGTCAGCGAAACCCAACTGAAGCGGAGTGCTTCTGCCATGAAGACTTCCCGTATCGCCGCCGTCGGCGCTGTCGCCGGTGTCGCCGTCCTCACCTTGTCCGCCCCCGCCTTCGCGCACGTCAGCGTGCAGCCCGAGGGCGAGGCGGCCAAGGGCGGTTACGCGGTCGTGGACTTCAAGGTCCCCAACGAGCGCGACAACGCGTCGACGACCAAGCTCGAGGTGACGTTCCCCACCGACCACCCGCTGGCCTCCGTGATGCCGCAGCCGGTCGACGGCTGGGACATCAAGGTCACCAAGTCCAAGCTGGACAAGCCGCTGGAGATGCACGGCAAGAAGATCGACGAGGCCGTCACCAAGGTCACCTGGACCGCGGGCGATGACAACGGCGGCATCGAGCCGGGCTTCTTCCAGAAGTTCCCGGTGTCCGTCGGCACCTTGCCCGAGGACGCCGACGAACTGGTCTTCAAGGCGCTGCAGACATACTCCAACAAGGAGGTCGTCCGCTGGATCGAGGTGCCGCAGGAGGGCCAGGAGGAGCCCGACTTCCCGGCCCCCGTGCTCACCCTGGCCGAGGCCTCCGCCGACGGTCACGCGCACGGTGCGTCGGACGGCGAGGCCGACGAGAAGGCCGAGAACACCTCCGCGGAGAGCACCACGGCGGCCGGCTCCGACGACGCGGACGGCGCGGACACCACCGCCCGAATCCTGGGCATCGTCGGCATCGTGGTCGGCGCCGCGGGCGTCGCCTACGGCGTACTCGCCGGACGCCGACGCGCCGACGCCTGAGCCCTCCCCTGTTCAACGGCGCGCGCCAGGGCCGTCCACGGCCCCGTGGAGCCCCGGTGCGCGCCGGAGCACCTACCTTCTGGACCTCATCATGCGCAAGAAGACCCTCGCGGCGGCGGCCCTGCTCGCCGCCGCCACCCTGACCCTCTCCGCCTGCGGCAGCGGCGACAGCGACAACCCCATCGCCATGGTCTCCGAGGAGGCCGGTGCGGAGAAGGCCGCCACAGCCCTCGACAATCCGTTCGAGAAGCCGGACCTCGTCCTCACCGACACGCAGGGCAAGGAGTACGACTTCCGCGCGGAGACCGCCGGCAAGCCCACGCTGGTCTACTTCGGCTACACGCACTGCCCCGACGTCTGCCCGCTGACCATGAACAACCTCGCGGTGGCCAAGAAGCAGCTGCCCCAGGACCAGCAGGACGAACTGCGGATCGTGTTCGTCACCACCGACCCCGAGCGGGACACCTCCGCCGCGCTCGGCAAGTGGCTCAAGGGCATCGACTCCCAGGTCGTCGGTCTGACCGGCGACTTCGACACGATCCAGGCCGGCGCCCGCACCCTCGGCATCTCGATCGACGCGCCGCGCAAGGACGACAAGGGCCAGGTCGTCTCAGACCACGGCACCCAGGTCATCGCCTTCTCCCCGAAGACCGACGGCGGCTACCTCCTCTACGGCGAGGACGCCACCGTCGAGGACTACACCGCGGACCTCCCCAAGATCATCAAGGGTGAGAACCCGTGAACCGGCTTGCGGGGAAACGGCTCGCGGAAAGGCAGCCGCCTGCGAGACAGCTCCTCGGGAGGCCGCACGGCCTCGCGGTGGTGGTCCTCGCCGGGATGCTGACCCTGGCCGGCTGTGGCGGCTCGGACCCGGACGACTCGGGCTCGGGCGGCGAGGCGGACCTGTCCGTCGGCTCCGCATACATGCCGCAGCCGGTGTCGGACATGGCGGCCGGCTTTCTCGTCATCAGCAACAAGGGCGGCGCGGCCGACCAGCTGACCTCGGTCAGCAGTGACGCCGCCGGCCACGTCACCGTGCACGAGACCGTCGACGGGGCCATGCAGGAGGTCGACGCGCTCGACATCCCGGCCCACGGCAGCCTCGTCCTCGAGAGCGGCGGCAATCATCTGATGTTCGAGCAGCTGAAACGGCAGCCGAAACAGGGTCAGAAGGTCTCCGTCGAGCTGCGCTTCGCCCACTCCGACCCCGTCACGGTCGAGATTCCGGTGAAGCCCGCCACCTACACCCCGAAGCACGGACACTGAGGGAGAAACCCCTGTGACCCAGACCATCGCCCCCCGCGTCCGGATCCTGGTGCTGCTGTTCCTGGCCGTCACCGGCGCGCTCCTGGCCGGGGCCGCTCCCGCCTCCGCGCACGCCGCGCTGACCGGCAGCGATCCCCGGCAGGGGGCGGTGGTCGACAAGGCCCCCGCCCAGGTCTCGCTCACCTTCTCCGAACCGGTCGCGGTGAGCGACGACGCCCTGCGCGTCCTCGACCCCAAGGGCGAGCGGGTCGACAAGGGCGACCCGGCCGACGCGAGCGGCACCACATACACCGTGCGGCTGCTCGGTGGGCTGCCCGACGGCACCTACACCGTCACCTACCAGGTGGTCTCCGCGGACAGCCATCCCGTCGCCGGCGCCTTCACCTTCTCCGTCGGGGCCCCCTCGGAGACCTCCGTCGAGGCCACCGCCCAGGCCTCCGACGACGGACTGGTCGGCTCGCTGTACGGCATCGGGCGGTACCTGTCGTACGCCGGGTTCGTGATCATGGTCGGCGGAGCCGCCTTCGTGCTCGCCTGCTGGCGGCGCGGCTCCGGCGTACGGGCGGTACAGCGGCTGGTCGTCTCCGGGTGGCTCACACTCACCGCGGCCACCCTCGCACTGCTGCTCCTACGCGGCTCCTACACGAGCTCCGGGAAGGTCGCCGACGTCTTCGACCTGACGCTGCTCAGCGAGGTACTGCAGACCAAGACCGGCGCGGCTCTCGTGTCACGGCTGCTGCTGCTCGCCGCGGCGGCCCTGTTCATCGCGGTGCTCTTCGGCGCCGCCCAGTACCAGCGGAACGACGAGGAGAAGCGGGACCTGTCCTTCGGGCTCGCGATCGGCGGGACGGTCGTGGCGGCCGGGCTCGCCGCGAGCTGGGCCATGTCCGAGCACGCCTCCCAGGGACTCCAGCCGGGCATCGCGATGCCGGTCGACGTCGTCCACCTGCTGGCCGTCGCCGCCTGGCTCGGCGGGCTTACCGCCCTGCTCGTCGCGCTCTACCGGGCCCCTGCCGACACCGCGGTCGACGCGGCCGCCGTCCGGCGGTTCTCGCGGCTCGCGTTCAGCAGTGTGGTCGCGCTGGTCGTCACCGGGATCTACCAGAGCTGGCGGCAGCTCGGCTCCTGGTCGGCCTTCACCGACACCCGGTACGGGCAGTTGCTGCTCGCCAAGATCGGGCTCGTGGTGGTCATGGTCGGGATCGCGTACGCCTCCCGCCGGTGGACGGCGCGGCTGGCGGAGCCCGGCGCGTCGGTGGCACTCCGGGAGGGGCCGAAGGAAACCGTGGCGGCGGTGCCGGCCGCGAAGGGCGGGGCGGCAGCCGGGAAGGGCGGTGCCGGGGCGACCGGTACGGAGAAGGGCGACACCGACACCGACACCGACACCGACACCGAGGCGGAACGGGAGAAGGCCGCGGACGACACGGGGCCTGCCGAGGTTCGTTCGGAGGAGTCCGGTGCCGGGGCGGAGGCCGGCGTGGACTCCGCGCGGGCCGTGCAACTCGCCCGGCAGCGGGCCGCCGTGGCGACCGCCCGGCAGAAGCGGCTGCGGGATTCCGACCCGAACCGCTTCGGGCTGCGTCGCTCCGTGCTCGCCGAGGCCGGTATCGCCGTCGTCCTGCTCGCGGTCACCACCGTGCTGACGCAGACCGAGCCGGGGCGTACGGAGCAGGAGGCCGCGTCGGCCGCCTCGTCGTCCTCGGCCACGTCGTCGCCCTCGTCCGCCCAGGGAACCGGTGCGTTGACCCTGAACATGCCGTTCGACACCGGCGGCGAGGACGGCAAGGGCGTCGTCACCGTCGACCTGGACCCCGCACGGGTGGGCGGCAACGACATGCACGTCTATGTGGAGCGGACCGACGGCAAGGCCTTCGACGTCCCCGAGCTCAAAGTCGCCTTCACCCTCGACGCGAAGGACGTCGGACCGCTGCCCGTCGTCCCCGACCACCTCGCCACCGGACACTGGTCGGCGAGCGGAGTACAGATCCCCGTGGCAGGAGACTGGACGGTCGAGGTGACCGTACGGACCTCCGACATCGACCAGGTGACCGTCTCCAAGAACGCACAGATCGGCTGAACCACCATGGCTGACCAGTCCATTCCGGAGGCCCGCACCACTGCGGCGCCAGAACCCCGGGGAGGCACCGCCGCGCCCGCCGACCGGGAGGGCATCTCCCGGCGCCGTCTGCTCGGCACCGCCGGAGCCACCGGGATCGTGCTCGGTGCCGCGGGCGGTGCGGTGGGCTACGCCGCCGCCGCACCCGCCGAAGCCACCCCGCTGACCTCCGTGGGCGAGGGCCGGGCAGTGTTTCACGGGAAACATCAGCCCGGCATCACCGACGGGCTCCCGGCCCGCGGCCATCTCATCGCCTTCGACCTCGCGCCGGGCGCCGGGCGCAAGGAAGCGGCTGCCCTGCTGCGCCGCTGGTCGGACACGGCCCGGCGGCTCATGGCAGGCGAGCCGAGCGCCGATGGGGACACCGGTGTGGCCCAGGACGCCGGGCCCTCCTCGCTGACCCTCACCTTCGGCTTCGGCCACAGCTTCTTCGCCCGTACCGGACTGGAGAAGCAGCGTCCGGTGGCCCTGGACCCGCTGCCCGACTTCTCCTCCGACCACCTCGACAAGACCCGCAGCAACGGCGACCTGTGGGTGCAGATCGGTGCCCATGACGCCCTGGTCGCCTTCCACGCACTGCGCGCCGTGCAGAGGGACGCCGGTTCCGCGGCCAGGGTGCGCTGGCAGATGAACGGGTTCAACCGCTCACCCGGCGCCACCGCCCGCCCGATGACCGCACGCAACCTGATGGGCCAGATCGACGGCACCCGTAACCCCAAGCCCTCCGAATCCGACTTCGACCAGCGGGTCTTCGTACCGGCGAACGGTGACCCCGCCTGGATGGCGCACGGCTCCTACGTGGTCGTCCGCCGTATCCGCATGTTGCTCGACGACTGGGAGAAGCTCGCGGTCAGGGAGCAGGAGGCCGTCGTCGGACGCCGCAAGTCCGACGGGGCGCCGCTGTCCGGAGGCACCGAGACGTCCGAGATGGACCTGGAGAAGACGGACTCCACGGGCAATCCGGTGGTCCCCATCAACGCCCACGCCCGGATCACCCGCCCCGACCAGAACGGCGGCGCGGCGATGCTCCGGCGACCCCTCTCGTACCACGACGGCATGGACGCGGACGGCGCGCCCGACGCGGGTCTGCTGTTCGTCTGCTGGCAGGCCGACCCGCTGCGCGGCTTCGTGCCGGTGCAGCGCAAACTCGACCGGGGCGACGCGCTGACGCCGTTCCTCCGGCACGAGGCGAGCGGACTGTTCGCGGTGCCGGGCGGCGCGGCGGAGGGCGAGTATGTGGGGCAGCGGCTGCTGGAGGGCTGAGGCCCCTCGTGTCACGCACATGCCACTCGCGGGGCCACCTCCTGAGCGGGCGTCCGGGGATGCCCCCGGCGTGGGCCCATTAGGGTGAGGTCATGCCAGCGAGCTATGCGTATCTCGGCCCCGAGGGCACCTTCACCGAAGTCGCCCTGCGTACTCTCCCGGAGGCCGCCACCCGGGAACTGATCCCGTACGTGTCCGTGCAGTCCGCGCTCGACGCGGTACGCGCCGGGGAGGCCGAGGCCGCTTTCGTCCCCATCGAGAACTCCGTCGAGGGCGGCATCACCACCACTCTCGACGAACTGGTCGCGGGCACCCCGCTGACCATCTACCGCGAGGTGCTGCTGTCGATCACCTTCGCGCTGCTCGTCCGCCCCGGCACCAGGCTGTCCGAGATCAAGACCGTCACCGCCCACCCCGCCGCCCAGCCGCAGGTCCGCAACTGGCTGAAGAAGCACCTCCCGGACGTCGTCTGGGAATCGGCCGCCTCCAACGCGGACGGGGCCCGGCTGGTGCAGGAGGGCCGGTACGACGCGGCCTTCGCCGGTGAGTTCGCGGCGGCCCGGTACGGGCTGGAGGCCCTGGAGGCCGGGATCCACGACGCGGAGAACGCCCAGACCCGCTTCGTCCTGGTCGGACGGCCCGCACGGCCCGCCGCGCCCACCGGTGCGGACAAGACGTCCATCGTGCTGTGGCAGCGTGACGACCACCCCGGTGGCCTGCGCGATCTACTGGGTGAGTTCGCCACGCGCGGCGTCAACCTCATGCTGCTCCAGTCCCGGCCCACCGGTGCCGGTATCGGCAACTACTGCTTCTGCATCGACGCCGAGGGCCATATCTCGGACCGCAGGGTGGCCGAGACGCTGATGGGTCTCAAGCGTGTCTGCCTTCAGGTGCGCTTCCTCGGTTCGTACCCGCGTGCGGATGCAGGGCCGACGGTGGTGCGGGATCTCCAGCCCGGGACCTCGGACGACGAATTCGCGTCCGCGGCGGACTGGGTGGCACGCTGCCAGGACGGCCGGTTCTGAGGGCCTGAGGCCAGGTGGGAGATCGGTCGCGGGCGGCCCTGGGTTGCTTGTGGCCGGTCTTACCAGTCTTATCTTCTGATTTTCGTTATCCACAGAAGTTATCCACAGGCCCACTTCTCGACCTGGGGACAAGTCGACAGCGTTGTGCCGTTTCATCGACAAATCGCCCTACTGTCCATGATCACGTCTACTCGCCCGGGGATCGCCCTTCGTTCGCCCTTTCCCTTTCGTCAATCCTTTGGGGTGGCCTCTTTCCACCCGAAAGTGGAGGTAAAAGGGGGGTTCGCGATGGGAATCCTCGCCTCCGGTCGCAGGTTTCGGAGCGGTCGATTCCGAAGTCCACAGATCTTCTTCACACCCTGTGGATAACTTCCGGAAGTCCGTGGATGCCTGTGGACAACCGGGCGCCACGTCCCGGTTCCCGTAAGGAATTGCAGTCAACGGGCTGCCTGCGGACTGCCCCCTTTTTTCAGGGAGAGGGCCACCCCCTGTCCTCGATCGGCCTCGATTGATCCCGGGGCGACCCCGGGTCGCCACCGAGGCGCCCCATGGAGACCTCGAATCAACTCTTATGGACACAGGGCGCAATTCACCTATAACGGTCGAAGAGTGGCTCCGGTCGAATAGTGAGTCGTGGGGCGTCACCCCGCACCGGTAGCCTTGACCGCGTGATTGACCTTCGCCTGCTCCGTGAGGACCCCGACCGTGTGCGCGCTTCGCAGCGCGCCCGTGGAGAGGACGTCGCGCTCGTCGACTCCCTCCTGTCCGCCGACGAACGGCGCAGGTCGTCCGGCGTCCGCTTCGACGAACTGCGCGCCGAACAGAAGGCGCTCGGCAAGCTCATCCCCAAGGCGGCCGGCGACGAGAAGGCCGAACTGCTGAAGAAGGCCGGCGCACTCGCGGCCGACGTCAAGGCGGCCGACGCGGCACGGGACACGGCAGCGGCCGAGACGCAGGAGCTTCTGGGCAGGCTGAGCAACCTCGTCCACCCCGACGTCCCGGTCGGCGGCGAGGAGGATTTCGTCACGCTGGAAACGCACGGCACCGCCCGTGACTTCGGCGCCGAGGGCTTCGAGCCCAGGGATCACCTGGAGCTCGGCCAGATTCTCGGCGCCATTGACGTCGAGCGCGGCGCCAAGGTCTCCGGGTCGCGCTTCTACTTTTTGACCGGCGTCGGCGCCCTGCTCGAGCTGGCGCTGGTGAACGCCGCGATCACCCGGGCGACCGCGGCCGGCTTCACCCCGATGCTGACTCCTGCCCTGGTCCGGCCCCAGTCCATGGCGGGCACCGGCTTCCTCGGCCAGGCGGCCCAGGACGTCTACCACCTCGAGAAGGACGACCTCTACCTGGTCGGCACGTCCGAGGTGCCGCTCGCCGCGTACCACATGGACGAGATCATCGATGCCGACCGGCTGCCGCTCCGGTACGCGGGCTTCTCGCCCTGCTTCCGGCGCGAGGCCGGCTCGCACGGCAAGGACACCCGCGGCATCTTCCGCGTACACCAGTTCGACAAGGTCGAGATGTTCTCCTACGTCGCTCCGGAGGAGTCGCAGGAGGAGCACCAGCGGCTGCTGGAGTGGGAGAAGCAGTGGCTGACGTCGCTGGAGCTGCCGTTCCGCGTGATCGACGTCGCCTCGGGCGATCTGGGTTCCTCCGCCGCGCGGAAGTACGACTGCGAGGCGTGGATCCCGACCCAGGGCAAGTACCGTGAGCTGACCTCGACCTCGGACTGCACGGAGTACCAGTCCCGTCGGCTCCAGATCCGCGTGCGGGACGGCAAGCAGGTGCGTCCGCTGGCAACGCTCAACGGCACCCTGTGTGCCGTGCCGCGCACGATCGTGGCCATCCTGGAGAACCACCAGCAGGCCGACGGCTCGGTGCGGGTCCCTGAAGTGCTGCGCCCGTACCTGGGCGGCCGGGAGCTCCTGGAACCGGTCACCGCGTGAGCGCGCCGTTCCCGTACCGGCTTGTCGCCACCGATCTCGACGGCACACTGCTGCGTGACGACCACTCGGTCTCCGACCGCACCCGGGACGCGCTCGCCGCCGCCACCGCGGCGGGCGCCGCCCACATCGTCGTCACCGGCCGCGCGGTCCCCTGGACCCGGCCCATCCTCGACGACCTCGGCTACCAAGGGCTCGCCGTCTGCGGCCAGGGCGCCCAGGTGTACGACGCCGGGGCGCACCGGCTGCTCACGTCGGTGACACTGGACCGGCAGCTGGCCTCAGTGGCGCTGGCCAAGATCGAGGCGGAGGTCGGTCCGCTGCACCTGGCCGCGAGCCGCGACGGTCTGGACGGCGAAGTGCTGGTCGGCCCCGGCTACGAGGTGACGGGCAGGCTGCCCTCGACGCCGCTCATGAACGCGTCGGACCTGTGGGCGGCGCCCCTGAACAAGCTGTACATCCAGCACCCGACACTCACCGACGACGAACTCACCGAGGTGGCCACCCGTACCGCGGGCGGTTTCGTCACCGTCGCCATGGCGGGCGAAGGCATCGTGGAACTGCTTCCCCTCGGCCTGTCCAAGGCCACCGGGCTGTCCCTGGCCGCTCGCCGGCTCGGGGCGAAGGCCGCGGACACGATCGCCTTCGGCGACATGCCCAACGACATCCCGATGTTCGCCTGGTCCGCGCACGGCATCGCCATGGCCAACGCCCACGAGGAACTGCGGGCGGTGGCCGACGAGGTGACGTCCTCCAACGAGGAGGACGGGATCGCGGTGGTGCTGGAGCGACTGCTGGGCCGAGAGGCCTGAACCGGCGACGCCCGCACTCAGCGGGCGTCGCGGGTTCAACGTCGTGCGGAGGATGCACGGATCGAACGTGCGCGGACTTTCGCCCGACCGCGGCTCAGCAAGCCGGTGCCTTACCTCTCGGCCAATCCTCCGGGTGGGCGGCCCACGCGACTGATGCGCGTGCTCGAAGCGGCCGCCCCGGGCAGCTCCCCGTGGGGCGGGCTCGGCAACGGAGCAGGAACTACCCCGGAGCCCGCCGTCGGCTGCCCTGGCAGGAGCTGGACGTACTGCCGTGCATGGACACCGTCCCGCTCCTCTCCCGGATCACGACACCGGGTGTACCCGGCGATGCGGACACAGCCACTCTGCCCGCCGGGCGAGTCGGATGCCACTCATTTAGGGCCCGGCCCGGCCGACAGGACATGCCGAAGACGCGGGGCCGAGGGCCCATGGACGGCGGGGCCCGGAGCCCCGCCGTCCATGGGCCAGCGAGCCGCCACCGGCGGCCCCGCCGCGTTCACCCCCGCCGGCGCCGCCACCCGCGTCGGCGTGCCTTGCTGAAGAACCATCCCGTCGGCGGCTCGTCGGAGCGCCAGGGCCGCGGATCCGGCTCCTCGTGCCGCCAGCGTTCGGTCAGCAGGCGGGCGCGGGCGGACGGCTCGGCGGTCTCCGCGGCGCGGATGAAGGCCTCGTCCAGGATCACGTCGTCCGGAGCTGTGAGGGCCCTCTCCCCGGCCTCGGTGTCCCCGCCACGGGCCCGGTCGTCGGGCCGGAGGTCGAACGGGTCGTCGGGCCGGGGTGGGGCCGGTCGTCGCTCCCGTGCACCCGTCGTTCGTCGTGCCCGAACGCCCCACCCGCCATCGCGATCGGTCCTTCCGCCGGATCAGGAGCCGTAGCTCTCGGTGTCCCCCTGTACCCGGTGTGCCGGAGTGGAACAGAGTGCGGAACGAGGTGAGGTCACTCCTCTCCCGCGAGCGTCAGCGTGCGCAGCTTCTGACCGGCGTACCAGGTGGCCAGGACGGTGACGACGACCAGCAGGACCGTCGCGGTCGTCAGACCGACGTCCGAGGTGACCAGGTCACCGCCGGAGACCTTCTGGGCAACCGCGAGCGACCACTGCTGGACGCTCAGCGTGCGGGCGCCGGGCACCAGGGAGCCGAACAGGGCCTCCCAGACCAGCGCGTAGACCAGCCCGAACACCACCGCGTGCCGGGAGACCGTACCGAGCAGCAGGAAGAGCGCCGCGTACGCGATGGAGGCGACCAGCGCGGCCACCGTGTAGGCGACGGCGACCTGTTGGCCGTTGCCGTTGAGGATGAAGCCGGCGATCAGGGTGGGCACCGCCGAGAAGACCATCGTCACGGCGATCGCCACGATCAGCTTGGTGAAGATGATCGTGGACCGCTTGATCGGCTTGGACAGCAGGTACATCACCGAGCCGTCGTCGATCTCGGGCCCCATGGCGCCGGTGCCGGCGATGACACCGATGATCGGCACCATGGTGGCGAGCGCCAGCCCGCCGAGCACGTCGGCCGCGGTCTGGTCGTCGGCACCGGCGAGGGCGCGCACCGCCAGGGAGATCGCGATCAGCAGCAGGGGCAGGGCGCCCAGGATGAGGGCCCTGCGACGGCCGAGCAGGGCCCGGTAGGTGAGTCGGGCGACTGTGGGGTCGTACATGGTTCGGCCTCCTACGCCGCGACGAGATACGAGAAGACGGACTCGAGGGACTCGTCGGACGGCGAGACCGTGAGCAGGCGGATGCCGTGTTCCTTCGCGACCCTGGGCAGCAGGGACGTGAAGCGGGGGAAGTCGACGGCCTGGACGCGCAGGACGCCCTCGTTGTGGTCGACCTCGATGCCGGACGTGGACGGGTCGGCGATCAGCGCGGCCGCGAGGGCACGGTCGTCGCTGGAGCGCACCAGGTAGCGGTGCGGGCGGTCCGTCATCAGGCGGCGGATCTTGCGGAAGTCACCGCTGGCCGCGTGCCGGCCGGCGACGACGACCTCGATGTGCCAGGCGAGCTGCTCGACCTCTTCGAGGATGTGGGACGAGAACAGCACGGTGCGGCCCTCGTCGCCCATGCGCCGCAGCAGGTCCATCAGCTGCATGCGCTGGCGCGGGTCCATTCCGTTGAACGGTTCGTCCAGCAGGAGCAGGGACGGCTCGTGGACGAGCGCGGAGGCCATCTTCACGCGCTGCCGCATGCCCTTGGAATACGTGGCGATCTTGCGGTCCTGCGCGTACTCCATCTCGACCGTCGCCAGGGCCCGCTGGGCCGCCTTGGCGCCCAGTCCGTGCAGTTCGGCGTTGGCGACGACGAACTCGTGGCCGGTGAGGAAGTCGTACATCCCCTCGCGCTCGGGGACGATGCCGATGTGCCGGTAGATCTTCTCGTTGCGCCACACGGCCTGGCCGTCGAGGGTGACGGTGCCGGTGGAGGGGGCGAGGAAGCCGCCCATCATGTTGATGAGGGTGGACTTTCCGGCGCCGTTGGGGCCGAGGAGGCCCGTGACGCCGGGGCCGATGGTCATGGTGATGTCGTTGACGGCGACCACGTTGCCGAACCAGCGGGAGACGTGGTCGATGGAGAGCGTGGTCACAGGCCCACCTTCCGGTAGCGGCGCGTCAGAAGGCCGTAGCAGGCCGCGATCAGGCCGAGGGTGAAGAGGACGTACACCACGCCCTCGCCGTTCGAGGGTCCGGTTCCGCCCGGGAAGGTGGTGCTCGCGCCCAGGAAGGCGGCCTGCACACCGTCGATGAGGGTGATGGGCGAGAACAGCCCGATCCAGGCGATCGAACCGGAGCTGTCCTGGACGTCCGCGATCGCCTGGAGGGTGGAGACCGCGCCGTAGGAGATGGTCAGGACGGCGATCACGGCGGCGATGCCGAAGCCGCGGCGCGGGGTGACCGCCGCGATGACGAGGCCGATGCCGGCGAAAAGCAGTGAGAGCAGTGCCACGGAGACGAGCCCCTGCGCGAATCCCTTGGTCTGGTCGGTGAAATCGAGTTTGGCCAGCAGCGCGCCCGCATAGAGCACGAGCAGGGGAGCGGCGGTCAGGATGAACAGGGCCGAGGCCAGTGCCGCGAACTTGGCGCGCACGTAGTCCGTGGTCTCGATGGGCCGCGAGAAGTACAGCGGAACCGTCTTGAAGCGCAGGTCGCGCGAGACGGACTGGGGTGCCTGCGCGGCGACGTACAGGCTGATGACGGCCTGCATGATGATCGCGTAGCGCGTGTACTCGACGGGCAGTTCCTTCGCGTTCGTGGCGACCGCGACGGCGACCATGATGGCGGCGGGCACGCACATCACCACGAACAGCAGCATCGGCAGCACTTTGGACTTCGCCGAGCGGCCGAGTCCGTAGGAGCCGCGCAGGGACTGCGAGTACAGCGAGAGCCTCGCGTAGGAGCGGCCGAGGCGGGGCCCGTCGTAGGAGCGGTAGCCGATGTTGTGGATCCGGGTCTGGTCACCCGGCGTCGGTGCGGGTGTCCGCAGGGGCTGCTCAACCGCCATGGCCGACCGCCTCCTTCCGCTGCTCGCCGTTGCCGCCGCCGGCCCCGGTGTCTTTGTCTGTTCCTGTATCCGTGCCTGCGCCGGTGTCCGTGTCGTTCGTGAAGACCTCGGAGATGTGGTGGCGGCGCTGTTCCATGCGCACCAGGCCGAGTCCGAGGTCGGCGATCACGTCCCGCACCAGGTCGTAGGTCTCCTCACCCTGGGCGGTGAGCAGGAGGACGTGTCCGGAGCCCGGCAGCCCGCTGCCGTCCTGGACGGTCACCCCGCGCGCGTGGAGCGCGTCGCGCACCGCGCGGGTGCCGTCGGGGTGCTCGTCGGTGTCGGTGACCTCGATCGCGAGAGTCGTCGTGATCTGGGTGAAGTCCGTGGTGGAGCTGGAGCGCAGCAGCTTGCCGCCGTCGACGACGACCACGTGGTCGCAGGTGCGCTCGAGTTCGCCCAGAAGGTGGGAGGTGACCAGGACCGAGATGTCGAAGTCGGTATGGATACGGCGGATCAGGCCGAGCATCTCGTCGCGGCCGACGGGGTCGAGACCGTTGGTCGGTTCGTCCAGGAAGACCAGGTCCGGGTCGTGCACCAGGGCCTGCGCGAGCTTCACGCGCTGCTTCATGCCGGTCGAGTAGCCGCCCATGGGACGGTAGCGCTCCTCGTACAGGCCGACATGGCGCAGTGTGTCCGCGGTGCGCTCCCGCGCGGCGGTGGGCGGCAGGCCGGACATGCGTGCCATGTGGACCACGAACTCGGTGGCCGAGACGTCCGGCGGCAGGCAGTCGTGCTCCGGCATGTAGCCGACCCGCTCCCGGATGGCGGCGCCCTTGGTCGCGACGTCGAGGCCGAGCACTTCGGCGCGGCCCTCCGTGGCGGGGGACAGACCCAGAAGGATCTTGATCAACGTGGACTTGCCGGCTCCGTTGGCCCCGACGAGCCCGGTCACACCGGGTCCGACATCCATGGAGAGCCGGTCAAGCGCGGTCACCCTGGGGAACCGCTTGCTCAGGCTTTCGGTCGCGATCACAGTCACATCCCCGACGATAGTGACCCGCGCCACGCGGGTCGTCAGACCGGAGAGCTGTCTTCGCCTCCGTCTGGAGTTGTACGAGCCCGTAGGGGATCTCCGCCAGGAGCTGTGTGCGCCCCCGAGGGCCCCTCTTGACCCGGCCTCCGGCGAGCTGCGAGATTCGCTGGTGTCACGCTGCGGACACGTAGCGCAGCCGGTGGTTCGGGCACACGGCGCGGCCGCGGTGCGGTGTCCGCCGGCGGGAACGGCGCGGGGGCCCGCTCGGGCCCAGCGCACGCCGGCGCGGGGTGGAGGGGGGTGACGGACTTGTCCGGAACGGTGCCGCGGGGCGCGCGTGAGCGCCGGGTACGCACGGGTGGTGTCGAGTTGTGCGTGGCGGAGCTGGGCGACCCCGGGCGGCCGACCGTCGTCCTGGTGCACGGCTACCCCGACAGCAAGGAGGTGTGGTCCGAGGTCGCGCCGCGCCTCGCCGAGCACTTCCACGTCGTGGCGTACGACGTCCGCGGCCACGGGCGGTCCACCGCGCCACGCCCGCTGCGGGGCGGGTTCACCCTCGAGAAACTGACCGACGACTTCCTGGCCGTCGCGGACGTGGTCAGCCCGGACGAGCCGGTGTATCTGGTGGGGCACGACTGGGGCTCGGTGCAGGCCTGGGAGTTCGTCACCGTCGGGCGTGCCGAGGGGCGGATCGCCTCGTTCACCTCGGTGTCCGGGCCGTCGCTCGACCACTTCGGTCACTGGATCAACCGCCGGCTGCGGCGGCCCACCCCGCGCCGGGTCGGCCAGCTGCTCGGCCAGGGCGCCAAGTCCTGGTACGTGTACCTGCTGCACACGCCGGTGCTGCCCGAACTGGCCTGGCGCGGTCCGCTCGGCAGGCACTGGCCGCGCATCCTGGAGTGGTTCGAGAACGTCCCCGGCGGGAGCAAGGGGGACAGCGAGGGCTATCCGGCCTCGTCCCTGCCGTCGGACGCGGCGCACGGGGCATGGCTGTACCGGGACAACGTCCGGGCCCGGCTGCGCGATCCCAGAACCGACGCCTACGCGCACGCGCCCGTGCAGCTCGTCACGCCGCTGGGGGACGCGTTCCTGTCGGAGCGGCTCTACGACGAACTCGAGCGGTGGGCACCGCGGCTGACCCGCCGGGTGCTCCCGGCGAAGCACTGGGTGCCACGGACCCACCCCGACCAGCTCACGACATGGATCACCGACTTCGTGACCTCCGTGGAGGACGGCCGGACGGAGACCACCGTCCCGGGCCGGTACGCGGACCGGTTCGGCGGACAGCTCGTCCTGGTCACCGGGGCGGGCAACGGCATCGGGCGGGCGACGGCGCTCGCGTTCGCCGGGGCGGGAGCGCGCGTGGTGGCCGTCGACCGGGACGCGGAGGCGGCTGTCCGCACCGCCGAGGAGGCCCGTTCGGCCGGAGCGTCGGCGGCCTGGGCCAAGACCGTGGACGTGTCCGACGCGCCGGCCATGGAGGAACTCGCCGAGGAGATCACCACGGAGCACGGCGTGGTGGACGTCCTGGTGAACAACGCGGATGTCGGCCTGGGCGGCTCCTTCTTCGACACCACCCCGGAGGACTGGGAACAGGTCCTCGACGTCAATCTGTGGGGCGTGATCCACGGTTGCCGGCTCTTCGGGGCGCGCATGACCGAGCGCGGGCAGGGCGGTCACATCGTGAACGTGGCGTCCGCCGCGGCGTACCGGCCGTCCCGGGCACTGCCCGCCTACAGCACCTCCAAGGCGGCGGTGCTGATGCTCAGCGAGTGCCTGCGCGCGGAGCTCGCGGAACGGGGGATCGGCGTGACGGCCGTCTGCCCCGGCATCGTCGGCACCGGCATCACCTCCAGCGCGCGCTTCGCGGGCGCGGACGCCGAGGAGGAACAGCGCCACCGATGGCGGGCAGCCCGCCTCTACGGGCTGCGCAACTGTCCTCCGGAGAAGGTCGCCGCCGCGATTCTGCGCGCGGTGGTGCGGGACGACGCGGTGGTGCCGGTGACCCCGGAGGCGCGCGGCGCGTACGCGGTGGCGCGGTGGATGCCGGGGGTACTGCGCAGGATCGCGCGGGTGAAGCCGCCGGTGTGAACCGAACGGTGTGAGGTCATGGTGGGGTGGGCCCGGGGCACCGGGTCCGTGTCGGCCCCGAGGCGGGGCGCATCGGGGGCGCCGCTGCGGGGGCCCACAGGGTTGTCCCCCTCCGCTGTGGGTAAACAGTCCTGCCTGTGGATCCAACATCCCTGGCATATTCGATCGCGTGATGCACGTCTCTCCCGGCAGGCTGGGCGGATGGATGAAAGACGCACCGTGAAGGTGTCGAAGTACCTGGCCAGACATCTGCGCCATCAGCCCGAGGCGATCGGGCTGACCCTCGACAAGGCCGGCTGGGTCGAGATCGACACGCTGATCGCCGCGGCGGCCGCACACGGCTTCCGGTTCACCCGGGCGGAACTGGACCACGTCGTCACCGCGAACGACAAGCAGCGCTTCGCGACCGAGGGCACCCGGATCCGCGCCAGCCAGGGGCACAGCATCGAGGTCGACCTCGGACTGCCGCCGGCCACCCCGCCGCCGTATCTCTTCCACGGCACCGTCGCCCGGCACCTGGCCGCCATCCGCGTCGAGGGTCTGCTGCCCATGAACCGGCACGACGTGCACCTCTCCGCCGACCGCGCGACGGCGACCCGCGTGGGTGCCCGCAGAGGACGTCCTGTGGTCCTCTCCGTGGACGCGGCCGCCATGGACCGCGACGGTCATGCCTTCCGGGTGAGCGCGAACGGCGTGTGGCTGACCGGCACCGTGCCTCCTGGGTATCTGCGGTTCCCCTCGAACCACTGACGCGGCGTTTCCCGATGGCCGGCAACGACGCATGATCAGCGGCATGGAACATCTGCCCACCACAGAGGCCGCAGTCAACGCCCTCCGGGCGCTCGCGGACGTGTACGAGCGCGAGATCGAGGTCACTCATGACATCGGCGCCGACCAGACATCACGCCGCACCGCGGCGGGTGTGGGCGTGACCACCGACCCGGACGGCTCCCTCCCTCATGAGGCCTACGTCGAGTTCGGCGGCCTGCCCCGGGTCAGCGTGCGGCTCTATCCCGAGGACGACGCCCTGATCGACGTGGAGGGCGTGGAATGCCCCGACATCGCCCGCGACGACGTGCCCGCCTTCCTCCGCTCCGTCTTCGACGGCCTCGCCCACGTTCGGGGCCGGCGCTTCCCGCCGGGCCACTTCCTGGTCGTACCCCTGCCCGGGGGCCGGGCACACGAGGAGTTCATCCCGATGATCGTCCTCACGCCTTGGCTGAGTGCCCACGTGCGGTGACCGCCGGAGCCGGTGACCGCCGAAGGTGCGGTACTCGCCGGAGGCGCAGTGATGGTTTCACGTGAAACACCTGCGCTCCGGGAGGCCCGTCAGAACCTGGTCTCGAGGACATGACTCCGCGCCTGAGCACCGTGATCCCCTCGTCCCGCCGCCGCGGCCGTCACCGACCGGATGCGCCTGGGCACCCTGATGACCTCGGTCAAGCCTTGTCCATCCACTACGAGCTGAACCGGACAGACACCACCGTTGGTTCGACCCCACGGAAATCCCGGCGTGTGGCACGGCGCGGGACGAGGCCAGATGTCGTACTGAGTCGTCGACGCCGGCGGTCTCTCCCATGTGAAGGGGCGATTCTTCCCGCCCTGTCGGCGGCTGGTCGCCCCGCTCACGCCCTGGGGGAACGGCAACGTCCACTGACCGGCGGCTCCGGCGGAACAACCGGGGCCCGTTGCGGACCGCCGGGCGGATGACCCCACGTGCCGGACGAATCCGTCACCGCGTCCGGGGAAGACTGGCGGGATGGGAGAGATCCGGGTCGGAACCTGCTCGTGGACGGACAAGGCGCTGGTGTCCAGCGGCTGGTATCCGACAGGCCGCCGCGACGCGGAGGGCAGACTGCGGCACTACGCCACACGGTTCCCGGTGGCCGAGGTGGACTCCACCTATTACGGGCTGCCCAGCACCCGTAACAGCCTTCTGTGGACCGACCGCACCCATGAGGGCTTCCGGTTCGACGTGAAGGCGTTCTCCCTGCTCACCGGGCATCCGACACGGCCGGAAGCACTGCCCGCCGAACTGCGCCCGGCCCTCGCACGGCAACGGGGGCGGGCAGGCATCGATCCCGGACTGCTCGATGATGTGTGGGAACGGTACAGCGCGGCCCTCGAACCACTGCGCGCATCCGGCCGCCTGGGGACGCTGGTTTTCCAGTTCCCGCACCGGCTCGTACCGGGTAGGCCGGCCGTGGAGTTCCTGCGCCGGTGCCGTGAGCGTGCCGCGGGATGGCCGATGGCCGTGGAGTTCCGACACCCCGGCTGGTGGCGCGATGAGCACGTCGGTGCGACGACCGCCCTGCTGACGGAGCTGGACACGGCCGCCGTGGCCGTGGACATGGTGCAGACGCTTCCCGCTTCCGTACCACCGGTCGTACGGGTCACCACCCCGGAACTCGCCCTGGTGCGCTTCCACGGTCGCAACAGCGCGTGGGGGACCGGCACCAAGGAAGAGAGGTTCCGCCACTCGTACACACCCGAAGAACTCTCCGAGTGGACACCGCGCGTCCGCGACATGGCCGAGCAGGCGCGTGAGGTCCACGTCCTGTTCAACAACTGCTGCGGTGACGCCGCCGTCCGCGCCGCGCAGTCGATGCAACACCTGCTCGGTCTCTCGTAGGGTCGTCCCCATGCGACTGAGCACTGTGATCCTGCCCGTCGACCGCTGGCACGAGGAAGGTGGCGAGAAGTGGCGGCGCGCCGAGGAACTCGGCTTCCACGCCGCGTACACCTACGACCACCTGTCCTGGCGTTCCTTCCGGGACGGACCGTGGTTCGGTGCGGTCCCCACGCTCACCGCTGCGGCGACGGCGACACAGCGTATGCGCTTGGGAACCCTTGTCACCTCGGTCAAGCCTTTTTCACCTATCGCGGCATGACCTGGGCGAATCCGTTCTCTCCGGCTCAGATGCCAATGAGCCGGACGTGGTCACCGCACAGCCGGGCCATGTCATCGAGGTCGGACGTCAGGATGGCCACCGGACCCGGCTGACGCAGTGCCGCCTCGGCGACAGTCGCGTCGATCGCGTATTTATGGCCGTGCAGACCCGCGGCCTTGAGTAGTTCCGCGGACGCTTTCGCCGCATCCTCGGTCACCGGCTCGACCTTGACGCAGGACAACGCCCACCGCAGCCGGGGCATGTTCACCCGGGTGTGGCTGACTTCCACGATGGTGTTGGCTCCGATAACGCAGTCGGCGCCCATGGCATGGAACACCTGGAACATCGCGAGAATCCTGCGGTCCTGTGCGATCCAGGCGGAGAGCCCCTGGGAGTCCAGGACGACGGTCTCGACGTGCTCGTTCACGCAGCGCTCGCCGACCCGCCGGCGTCCGTCGTCCCGAAGATCCTGGAACGCGCCTCCGCCAGCTCCTCCTCGGTGAAGGCTCCGTTCTCCTCCTGGTGGCGCCGCAGGTCGGCGCCGAGTAGCTGGTGCCGCAGCTGGCGTGCCACCGCCTCGGCGACATAACCGGAGACGTTGTCGGTGAGCTTCCTCAGCTCGGCGACCTGCTCGGTCGGCAGCGTCACCGTGATACGTGTCGTGTCACCCATGACCCGAGCATACTGCGATATGCGCCCCGTGGTCGTCTCGCTCCTCACACGCCAGCGGGCGGGCGAAGGGTACCCACTGCGGGTGAGACCGAAGCCGTGCTCGACGAAAAGGGACCACCACCGTGCGTCCGGGTTTGAACGCGGTTGTGCCGGCCGCCATGATGGGCCTGCCCGGCGTCGGCAAGCGGCCGATCAGCGCACGGGCGCCACGTCGGACAGGGCCCGTGCCTGCGGGTGAGGCGGGCCCGAACGTGTCGGGTGATGAGTGGGGCGCGGTGAGGGCCGCCTGGAATCAATGGGGCGAAAGAGCGTGGCACGGGTCGTCTTACGAGAACCACACACGGGCACGAGAGTCGCACCGCTGCCGGCCACGCCGGAGGCAACCGCCTTCACAAGGGGTCTGCTCGACGACGGCTGGGCGGCGGTGTTCCTGCCCGGCGAGCCCGCCCGCCTCGGACGGCTGCTGCTGTGGCAGCCCGTGGGGGCAGCAGCCGACGGCGGCGTGGCACCCGCGGGCGTCGAGACCGAGTCGGTGGAACTGGTGCTGCCGCATGGCCGGTCGGTCCGGCGGCGCAGGGTGGGGGGTTATGCGCTTCCCGTCGCCCTCGCAGTAGCCGCCCTGGCCGGGGCACAGCCGCCGCATCCGTCCGCCGCAGCCTGGCAGGCCGCCGCTCGCTTCGCGCTGCGGCTGCTCGCCGACGGCCGTCTCCATCCGGCCCTCACCCCCGGCGGCTACGACACCTGGCAGGCGGGCCCCTACACGGCCGCCCAGCGCCAGACGCTGGACGCCCTCGCTGCCGCCTTCCCGCCCCACGCCCACTGTCTGCCCAAGCCCGGTCCCGCCCCGCTGCGGATCGCCGAACCGGCCGCGCTGCTACGCCAGTTCTGCGACGCGGTCACCGACGATCTGGTCCGTACTCCGGCCGCGCCGCTCGCCATGGGAGCGCTGCCGTACGCCTGGCGCGAGACGCGTGCCGTGCCCGCCCTGCGCAAATGGGCCGAGGAGACCACCGCCGCGTTCACCGCAGAGGTCGATGTCTCGCTGCGCGTCGACCTGCCCGAGGGGCGGCGCCGGCAGTTCCGGGCCGTCCTGCAGTTGCATACCGAGGCGGACCCGGCGCTCGTCGTCGACGCCGCACGGCTGTGGAACGAGCCGGCCGAGGTGGAGCGGCTACTCGGCCCGCGCGCCGAGACCGAGACGCTGCTCGCGCTGCGCCGCGGCGCCCGTGCCTGGCCCCCGCTCCAGCGGCTGCTGAAGGATGCCGCCCCCGACGAGCTCCGGCTGACCGACGACGAAGCCTTCGACCTCCTGGGGGACGCAACCGACGCACTGCGCGCGGCCGGTGTCGACGTGCACTGGCCGCGCGAGCTGGTCAAGGCGCTCACCGCGACCGCGGAGATCGGGCAGCGCACCGCCCCCGGCTCCAGCGCGAGCGGCCTCCTCGACGCCGACGCACTCCTCGACTTCCGCTGGCAGATCTCACTCGGCGGCGAGCCGCTCACCGACGCCGAGATGGACGCCCTCACCGAATCTCGCCGCCCCCTCGTCCGGCTACGGGACCAGTGGGTGGTCGCCGACCCGAAACTGGTGGCCCGCGCCAGACGCCGCCGGATGGAACCGCTCACCCCCATGGAGGCGCTGAGCGCCGCGCTGACCGGCGAGGTGGAAAGGGACGGCGACCCGGTCCCCTGCGAGGCGGTCGGCCAGTTCGGCGACCTCGTCACCCGTATCCGCGATCCCGAATCCCGTATCCCCGCCCCACAACCCGCCGCGCTCAAGGCCACATTGCGTGACTACCAGAAGCGGGGCCTCGCCTGGCTGGCCGAGATATGCGAACTCGGCCTCGGCGGCTGCCTCGCCGACGACATGGGCCTGGGCAAGACCATCACCCTGCTCGCCCTGCATCTGCACCGGCAGACCGACCCCGCCACCGCGGGCCCTACGCTCGTCGTCTGCCCCGCCTCCCTGCTCGGCAACTGGCAGCGCGAGGCGGCCAGGTTCGCGCCGTCCACTCCCGTGCGTCGCTACCACGGCGGCGACCGCCACCTCGACGACCTGGCCGGCGACGAGATCGTCCTGGTCACCTACGGGGTACTGCGCCGCGACCGCGCAGTCCTCGCCGAGACCGCCTGGTCGTTGGTCTCCGCCGACGAGGCCCAGCACGTCAAGAACCCCTACGCCGTCACCGCCCGCGAACTGCGCGCCCTGCCCGCCCGCGCCCGCGTCGCCCTCACCGGCACCCCCGTGGAGAACAACCTCTCCGAACTGTGGGCGCTGCTCGACTGGACCACTCCCGGACTCCTCGGCCCGCTCACCGCGTTCCGCGACCGGTACGCCCGCCCCATCGAGGCCGGCGAGGACTCCGAGGCCGCCGAGCGCCTGTCCCGTCTCGTCCGCCCCTTCCTTCTGCGCCGCAGAAAATCCGACCCAGGGATCGCACCCGAGCTGCCGGCCAAGACCGAGACCGACCGCGTCGTCTCGCTGACGACCGAACAGACCAGCCTGTACGAGGCGGTGGTCCGCGAGACCATGGCGAAGATCGCGGAATCCGAGGGCATCGCCCGCCGCGGCCTGGTACTCAAGCTGCTCACCGCGCTGAAGCAGATCTGCAACCACCCGGCCCAGTATTTGAAAGAGCACAGCCTGGGCCGGTCCACGCCGCTGCGCGGCCGCTCCGGCAAGCTCGACCTGCTCGACGAACTGCTCGACACCATCACCGCGGAGGGCGAATCGGTGCTGGTCTTCACCCAGTACAAGCAGATGGCGACCCTCGTGGAGAAACATCTCGCCGAGCGCGGCATCCCCGCCCTCTTCCTGCACGGCGGCACACCGGTCGCCCGGCGCGAGGAGATGGTGGAACGCTTCCAGCGCGGTGAAGTACCGGTGTTCCTACTGTCGTTGAAGGCGGCGGGCACCGGGCTCAACCTCACCCGCGCCACCCACGTAGTGCACTACGACCGCTGGTGGAACCCGGCCGTCGAGGACCAGGCCACCGACCGCGCCTACCGCATCGGCCAGGACAGATCCGTCCAGGTGCACAAGCTCATCGCGGAGGGCACCGTGGAGGACAAGGTGGCGAAGCTCCTGGAATCCAAGCGCGCGCTCGCCGACGCTGTCGTCGGCTCCGGTGAGGCAGCCCTGACCGAACTGTCCGACGCCGACCTCGCCGAACTCGTCGCTCTTGGAAGGCAGCCATGAACCCCTCACTCCCCGACCCGCGCCGCGCGCCCACCCGCGGCAGGCGTGCCTTCGCCGCGACCTGGTGGGGCCAGGCATGGGTGACGGCCCTGGAGGAATCCACCCTCGACTCGGGACGCCTGTCCCGCGGACGCACCTACGCCCGCCAGGGCAAGGTCGGTACGACCACCGTCGCTCCGGGCCAGGTCAAAGCCGCTGTCCAAGGCAGCCGGCCGCGCCCGTACCGCTCCTCGGTCCACCTGCCCGTCCTCACCGACGCCCAGTGGGACACCCTGCTCGACACCGTCGCGGCGCGAGCCGGGCATCTCGCCGCGCTCCTCGACGGCGAGATGCCCGCCGAACTCGTCGACGACGCCCGCCAGGCAGGCGTCCCCCTTCTCCCGCTGCCCACCGAACTCGACCCGGCCTGCTCCTGCCCCGACTGGGGATATCCCTGCAAGCACGCCGCCGCGCTCTGCTACGCCATCGCCACCACCATCGACGCCGACCCGTTCGTGCTCTTCGCGCTGCGCGGCCGCGGCCGCGAGAAAGTCCTCGCCCAGCTGCGCACACGTCGTACGGCGAGCCAGGAGATCGTCACCCCACCAGCCCCGATCGGCATCCCGGCCGCCGCCGCGTACGCCAGCTGGGCCGGACACGCCCCCCATCTGCCCGAACCCACCGACCCAGCCGGCCACACCACCGCGCTCCCCGTCACCCCGCCGCCCGGCAGCGGCTTGGCCACCACGGACCTGGAGCGCCTCATGGCCGACGCCGCCACCCGCGCCGCGCGGCTTCTCCTGGGCGACACCACCTCCCTGTACCTGACCCAGCACCAGGACGCGGTACGGATCGCCGCGAGCGGCCCTGGACTCGAGTGGTTCCACCGCCTCGTCGAGAACACCGGTGGCAGACCCACCACGTTCGCCCGCCTCACCCGCGCCTGGCGCCATGGCGGCCCCACCGGCCTCGCCGTCGCCGAACAGCCCCACACCCCCGACCCGGCGGCGATGACGGCCGCCCGCACAGCCCTGACCACGGCCCTCACCGAGATGACCACGGCCCCCGTCCCCCTCAGGGTCTGGCGCAACCGCCTCACCCTCACCAACCACGGCGTCCAACTGCGTCTGGGCCCCGACACGCGCTGGTACCCCTACCTCCAGGAGGACGACGGCGAATGGTGGCCTGCGGCACCGGCCGATACCGACCCGGCCGCCGCACTCACCGCGGTCTGGCAACCGAGCGGAGGGTGACAGGGACGGCGGTTCCGCTCCTGGACGGCGGCTCCGGGTCAGGGCGGACCGGTCAGGTGTAACCGAGTTCCTCCAGGCGGGCTCTGAGCCGTTCCGCAGCGGCCTCGCTCTGTCTCTCCAAGTCCGTGTAAGAGGTCCCGTACCGGTCACCCCATGAGCGGTAGAGGTCGACCAGTCCCTGTCGCTCCGCGGCAGCGAGCCTCTCCACACGATCGCAAAGGTCCTTACCAAGGACGTCAAGCACTCGTTCGCATGCCAGGCTCTCAGGAAGATACGAAGGTCGGCCGTCGGCCACCGTCCACCGGTCGATCACCCCAGGAAAGCCCCGGCGTTCCAGGCTTCTCAGATCGTCCTGCCGGACGGCCCACCATGCCGCGAAGGCACCAGTCAACTGGTACCGGTCCAGGATCCCGGCGGGCAGGAGCTCCTCACGGAAAGAAGCCATGAGCCGGGAACGCGACATCAACAGCCTTCTCGTACCCGCAAGTTCGGCAATGCGTGGTTCCACTCCCTGCCACCAGGAACGGCAGCGGTCGATGAAGTCCCGCTCTCGGGCAGCGGCCAAGTCCTGGATACGCACTGCGGTCGCCTCGCAACCGCGGCCCGGGAAATCGAGGTAGCCGGAACCCTTCGTCATGAACAGGTCGGCGAGGCCGATACCGAAGGCCTGGAACCTCCTCATTTCCGCGTCGACCTCGCTTCTCGGCACCCCGCCGAACAGCGCGGCACGGACGTCCAGCGATGGCTCGGCAGGCGGACCCGCGTCGACGTAGCGCCGGATGTTGAGGTTGAAGTCGTTGTCCGCGATCTCGTCCGCAGACACCACTCGCGAGAAGCCGGGGATGTCCGCCCACTCACGGAAGGCGCCCACGATCTTTTCCACGTTCTGCGGCTCCAGTCGGTTCTGCGACCGCCCCGTGACTACTTCGCGCTCGGCGTTGATGAACAGCACCTGGCCGCGTTGATCCGCCGGTGTTCCGTTCGTACCCCGCAGCACCAGGATGCAGGCGGGGATGGCCGTGCCATAGAAGACGTTCGGTCCAATACCGATCACCGCTTCGAGCCGGCCGTCCTCGACGATTCCCTGGCGGATCTCCGCCTCCGCCCCGCCCCGGAGCAACACACCATGCGGGGTGACGACCGCTCCGATCCCGTCCGGGCGGAGTGTGGCCAGCACGTGCTGGACGTTCATCAGATCGGCCTTCCTACCCTGCCCGGGTGTCCAGCCGTACTTCATCCGCTCCGGATGCCTCATCTCCTTCTCGGAGTAGTTCATCGAGAAGGGAGGATTGGTCAGCACACGGTCGAAGCGCCTGAGGTGCCCGTCCTGCAGTGAGTGGAGCGGATCGGTCAGTGTGTCCCCGCAGAGCACCGAACTGTCCGTAAGGCCGTGCAACAGAAGGTTCAACCGGGCCGTGGAGCACGTTGCGGCGTTTTTCTCCTGCCCGAAGAGGGCGAGGTCCGCGCCCCTTCCGCCATGCTCGTCGACGTACTGCCCTGCCTGAACGAGCATGCCGCCCGAGCCGGCGAACGGATCGTAGACCGACTGTCCCTCCCGAGGCCGGACCAGACGCACCATCAGTCGGACCACAGAACGGGGCGTGAAGGATTCCCCGCCTCGTTTCCCGGCACTGACAGCAAACTCGCCCAGGAGGTAGTCGTAGGCACGCCCGACCTCATCGCCGAACTCCAGGTCGCCGTCGTTCAGCGGAATACGGTCGAAGTGATCGACCAGTGCCTTCAACTCGGCACGGCTCAGCCTTACGTCGAAGTCGACAGCCTCGAACACGCCCTTCAGCGCTTCGGGGTTGCTCTCCTCGAGTTCCCACAGAGCCTCGTTGAGAACACGCCCCGGCGCTTTGCCCTCGTAGTCGACGATCTCGGACCAGCGCGCGCGGTCAGACACCCGAAGGATGCCGGGCTGGTCCGAGACCCGTTTGAGGACCAGCATCGCGGAGATGACCTCACGGTACTGCGACGAGTCCATCCTGCCGCGCAGGATGTCGGGAGCGGCGAAGAGAGCCCGTTCCAATTGACTGAGGGTAAACAGACTCATGTGCGCCTTGCTCCCTGGATCAGCTCTCCGAAGATGGCCGGCCGCAGTGCCTCCAGGCGATCGGCCATCTGCCGCTGGATCCTGATCCGGGTGTCGACATCCGCCAGGGCTTCAACGACAGCGTGCTGCCGGCCCAGGGGCGGCACGGTGACCGGCAACTCGTTCAGCATCGCCGAGTTGAGCGAAGGCACTGTACCCGGGGTGGACTGGCCCAGCATGACTCGTTGCACAGGCGGATACGACAGATACGACACGAGGTACTCGGGCAGGACGCGCTCCCGCTGGGGCCTGATGCGCAGACAGGACGAGCCGTAAAGCCAGGTGGCGTGTTCCGCCTCGACCAGCGCCAGGCGGCCGAGCGCCCCCTGCCGCACGATGAGAATGTCGCCCTCCCGCAGCGAGAACCGGGAGAGGCGTTTCGTCTCGTCCCACGGCACCCGCCGTAGCCGCCGGGTGTCCACTGTGTGGTCGTCGGTGAGATCCGGCGGTGAGATCACCGGCACTCCGTCGGGGCCGTCGTGCAGGCTGTCCAGCAAGGACCCGGACGGACCGGCCTTCACCTCACACAGGCTCCCGAGCGGAATCTCGTGGCCCCAGATCATGGATACGTCGTCTCCTTTCACGGCTTTTCCGCTCCTCTTCCCGGCACTGCCGCTCTGCCGTGATCCGGCGCGTGGGTGGCGGGGTGCGGTGCGGGTGG
>NZ_JBHXQZ010000037.1:0-30186 GCF_042717095.1 Streptomyces sp. NPDC058632
CCCGCTCCTCCCGCTGCCCCCCGTCGCCGCCGGCCTGGTGTGGCGGGCCCTGGCGGGCACCCGGCGGCGGCACCTCGAGACCACGTCGCCGGGCAGGGCCGCGGTACGGGGCAACCGTCCCGCAGCCCCGTCCCGCAGCCCCGTCCGGCGCGGGCCGGCGCGGGCCGGCGGGTCAGACCTCGACCGCCAGCCCCTCCATCCCCCTGATGACGAAGTTCGGCTTGCGCCGCGGCTCCTGGGTCGGGCGCAGGGCCGGGGCCCGCTCCAGCAGCGCCCTCATGGACGCCGCGAGTTCGATGCGGGCCAGGGGCGCGCCGATGCAGTAGTGGATGCCGGCGCTGAAGGAGATGTGCGGGTTGTCCGCGCGGGTGAGGTCCAGGCGGGCGGGGTCGGTGAAGACGGCCGGGTCGTGGTTGGCGGAGCCGAAGAGCATGGCGATCTCCGCGCCCCGGGGGATCATCGTGCCGTCGATCTCGATGTCGTCCAGGACCCAGCGTTCGAACAGCTGGAGCGGGGTGTCGTAGCGCATCAGCTCCTCCACGGCGGAGGGGACCAGGGAGTGGTCCGCGCGGAGGGCGGCCAGCTGGCCCGGGTTCCGGAACAGCGCCGCCCAGCCGTTGACCGTGGAGTTCACCGTCGCCTCGTGGCCCGCGTTCAGCAGGAGCACGCAGGTGGAGATCATCTCCTGCTCGGTGAGGCGGTCGCCCTCGTCGTGGGCCGCGATCAGCCCCGAGACCAGGTCGTCGCCGGGGTGGGCGCGACGGTGCGCGATCAGCTCGCGCAGGTACTCGGTGAACTCGACCGAGGCGCGCACCGCCCGTTTCGCCGTCTCCTGCGACGGGTTCAGCTCGTACATCCCGCAGATGTCCGCCGACCAGGGCCGCAGCGGTGCCCGGTCCGGCTCGGGGATGCCCAGCATCTCGGCGATCACCGCGACCGGGAGCGGTTCGGCGACGTCCCGCAGCAGGTCACCGCCGCCGGCGTCGACCAGCGCGGACACCAGGTCCCCCGCCAGTCCTTCGACGTACGGCTTCAGGCGCTCCACCGTGCGCGGGGTGAACGCCTTCGACACCAGGCGCCGGATGCGGGTGTGGTCCGGCGGCTCGAGATCGAGCATGCCGTGGTCGTTGAGGGTGTGGAACGGCTCGTGCTCGGGCGGCGGGGCGGTCCGGCCGAACTCCTCGTGGGTGAAGCGGTGCTGGTACGTCCGCCCCAGACGCCTCTCCCGCAGCAGCGCCGAGACGTCCGCATGGTGCGGGACCAGCCACTGGTTCGTCGGCTCGAACCAGTGCACCCGGCCCCGTTCCCGCAGCTCGGCGTAGGCGGGGTACGGATCGGCGAGGAACGCCGGGTCCCACGGGTCGAACGCAAGGTCGGATTCAGCCGTCATGAACGGACCATAGGACGCCGACCGGGCCCCTGCCCAGAGCCCTCATCAAAAGCGGCTCTCCCGACGGTGACAGGAAGGGCCGACAAGCACTGCCCCTTGTGACCTGCGGAGCGAGACCGGACAGTGCCCCGCACAGCACCTTGGCCGAATGAGTACCCGCGCTCATGGCGCCTGCCGTACGAGGCGGGAAACTCTGACCATGTTCATCAGACGATCAGCTGCGGCAGCCGCGGTCTCCCTTGTCGCGGTCACTGTGGCCGCGTGTGGAACCGAGCGGGGCGAGCAGGCGCAGTCGGCGAGTCCGCCGCCTTCCTTCACGCCCCGGCCGACGTGCGCGGAACCCGTCGCGGTGCCTTCGGATCCGCCGTCTTCTCCCGTTCCGAGTGTGACCGGCACACGCCAGGAGGGGAACGGGGACCAGGCTCCCCACTACGCCGAGAACCACGCCTACCGCATGCAGGCGTCCCTGACGCCGGACAAGCGTGCCCGAGGGCAGGCGTCGGCGAAGCTCATCCGCGAGGAGCTGGAGAAGGTCCGGCAGGAAGGGGGTGCCGGTGAGCACGGCGCCTTCGGCGAGGAGCGGATCGCGGCGGCGCTGAGCCGTCTCGGCTGCGGCGAGGAGCACGGCGTGTACATCGGGACCGGGTTCTACAGCGTCCACACGGGAGTCGTGTGCGTGTCCGGTCGCGTGACGAAGGACGAGTTGACCAGCGAGGTGCACGGTGCCTACGTCGAGCCCCAGCCGGGAACGGGCCCCTGTGTCAAGAACAGAGGAGGTCACTGACCGGGCGGGGCCCACGCCCCTGGCCGAGGATGTGGCTCACGGCCTCACCCACGGTCGAGGAGGGCCGCTGTGCGGCCCAGGAGTCAGGGTCGTGGCCGAGCATCGTCACTGAGGGGGGAGCCAAGGATGAGCGGGACGGTCACGGCGGTCAGCAGCAACGGCGCGTACTCGTTCACCAAACCGAACCGGGACAGCATCACGCTGCTCGCCGGGCTCGGTGTGGACGGTGACGTACATGCCGGCGTAACGGTCAAGCACCGCTCACGGGTCGCGCAGGACCCCACCCGGCCGAACCTGCGCCAGGTCCACCTCATCCATGAAGAGCTCTTCGCCGAGGTCGGTGCGGAGGGATTCACAGTGGTGCCCGGTGACCTCGGCGAGAACATCACCACCCGTGGCATTGATCTGCTCGGCCTGCCGGTCGACACGTTGCTGCGCGTCGGCGACGAGGCAGTGCTGAAGGTGACCGGCCTGCGCAATCCGTGCCTGCAGATCGACACCTTCCGGGACGGGTTGCTGAAGCAGGTCGTCGGCCGCGATGAAGCCGGAAACATCGTGCGCAGGGCCGGAATCATGACCGTCGTGGAGGAGGGCGGCGTGGTGCGCCCGGGCGACGTGATCGAAGCGGAGCTTCCCAGCGGGCCGCACCGGCCTCTGGAGCGGGTCTGACGTCTTTCCGGCGGCGGGCCGTGACACGGCATCAGCCGTGCGCGTCCCGCCGCCGGCGGAACGTCCTCGTCACCGCGGCACAAGCGGCCTGTCCGCGCGTCCTCTCGACGGACTCGATGAACGCGGTGAACGCGGTGAACGCGGTGAAGGAGCGAGTGGGGACGGCAGCCGCTCTCCGGATTCGGTGACCGGGGCACGTACGTGTGGTGCGAGCTCGGCGGTCAGCCCGGCGTCACCAGGCGGGCCTCGTAGGCGAAGACCGCGGCCTGGGTGCGGTCGCGGAGGCCCAGTTTCACCAGGATGCGGCTCACATGGGTCTTGATCGTCGACTCGGCGACCACCAGACGCCCGGCGATCTCCGCGTTCGACAGGCCCTGTGCGATGAGCACCAGGACCTCCGTCTCGCGCTCGGTCAGGTCGCCGTACGCCGCGTGTGCGGACGGCATCAGGCGCGGGGCCTCGGACAGCTTGGAGAACTCGGTGATCAGCCGCCGGGTCACGGAGGGGGCGAGCAGCGCCTCCCCGGCCGCGACCACCCGTACCCCGTCGGCGAGGCGACGGGCCGAGGCGTCCTTGAGGAGGAAGCCGGAGGCGCCCGCGCGCAGCGCCTGGTAGACGTACTCGTCGAGGTCGAAGGTGGTCAGCACCAGCACCTTCGCGGCGCCGTCGGCGGCGACGATCTCGCGGGTCGCCTCGATGCCGTTCAGCTCGGGCATGCGGATGTCCATCAGCACGACGTCGGGGGCGAGTTCGCGGACCCGCTGCACCGCCTGCCGGCCGTTGACGGCCTCGCCGACGACCTCGATGCCCGGCATCGCGTTCAACAGGACGGAGAAGCCCTCGCGGACCATCATCTGGTCGTCCGCGATGAGGACGCGGATGCTGCCCCCGTCGCCGCTCCCGGGACCTGCTCCAAGCCCTGCTCCGATTCCGCTCGCCCCGCTCATGCCTCGTCCTCGTCCGCCGCGCCGACCGGCAGGAACACCGCGATCTCGTAGCCGCCGTCGTCCGCCGGTCCTGCCGTCATCTCGCCGCTCAGCATGGTGACCCGCTCGCGCATGCCGGTGATGCCGTGTCCGGCGCCGGGCGAGGGCTTGACCAGGTTCGGCTCGGGCGCCGGGCCGTTGACGATGCGCAGGCCGAGCCCTCCCAGGACGTACCCGATCTCGACCCGGGCGCTCGCCCCGGGCGCGTGGCGCAGGCTGTTGCTGAGCGCCTCCTGCACGATCCGGTACGCCGACAGCTCCACGCCGGGCGGCAGCTCGCGCACCGCCCCGGTCACCACCTTCTCCACGTCCGGACCGGCGTCGCGCACATTGGCGAGCAGGGCGTCGAGGTCGGCGAGGGTGGGCTGGGGGGAGTCGGGGGCCTCGTAGTCCTCGGCACGGACCACGCCGAGGACCCGGCGCAGCTCGGTGAGGGCGGCCACCGCGTTCTCGCGGATGGTGGCGAAGGCGCGCTCCAGCTCGGGCGGCGGGTTCTCCACCCGGTAGGGCGCGGCCTCGGCCTGGATGGCGACGACCGACATGTGGTGGGCGACCACGTCGTGCAGCTCGCGGGCGATGGTGGTGCGCTCCTCGAGGAGTGTGCGCCGGGAGCGCTCGTGCGCGGTGACCGTCTGCTGGGCGGTCACCTCCTGCTGGGCGGTGTGACGGACGTGCCGGAAGGAGACCACGAGCAGGGCGAAGGCGGACGTCACCATCATGGGCCCGCTGTTCGTGTAGTAGTACGACCCGCCGAAAACGATGTCCGAGAGGAAGGCGTACACGGCGGTCAGGACCCACATCCAGGCGGCGGTGCGGGGCCGGGTGCGCAGCGCCACGACGATCAGCACCGCCAGGTGGCAGACGAACGCGCCGGGCATCCACGGCCATTCGCCTCCGCTGCCATTGAGGACCGCGACCACCGGGGTCACCGCCAGCGACAGCCAGAACGCGCCGACCGGCCGGACCAGCGTGGCGAGCACCGGGAACGCGCACAGCAGGCCGGCCAGCAGAGCCAGTACGTTCCCGCCGGGCAGGCCGCCCCCCAACGCGCCGGCCGACAGGGCGAGCAGCGCGACCACTCCCACCAGCGCGTGCGGGAGATGTTCCGCGGAGGACCTCAGCCGGCCGGGCAGCCGGCGGACGAACGGGCCGTCCGTGCGCCGGCGCGGCAGCGGCCGGTAGGCGAAGGCGTCCTCGAACAGGTCGTGGCGCAGTCCGCGCAGGGCGTTCTGGGCCAGCCGGTACTCCGGGCTGCGGGTCTTGGCCCCGTCTCCGGCCGGCGGGGCCGCGGAGTGGGCGTGGGTCGTCTCGGTCACGGTCACACGTTAGGCCGACCGGGGGACCGGGGGCGTCCCCGGTGAGAGGGGTTCTCGGGCGTCCGTCTCAGGTACTACGAGGGGTGGCGGGGGCGGGGAGGGAAGGGGGCGGGGAGAGAGTCCCGTGCCCCGAGAGCCCGCCCGGCCCCGCGTCAGTACCCCGACGGCCGGACCAGCCCCGACTCGTACGCGAAGACCGCCGCCTGGGTGCGGTCCCGCAGGCCCAGTTTCACCAGGATGCGACCCACATGGGTCTTCACGGTCTGCTCGGCGACCACCAGCCGCACCGCGATCTCCGCGTTGGACAGGCCCTGCGCTATCAGCCCGAGCACCTCCGTCTCCCGCTCGGTGAGGTCGGCGACACGTTCCCTGAGCGGAGGACGGGGCCTGTCCTCCAGGCGTGCGAACTCGGCGATCAGCCGCCGGGTGATGCCGGGTGCGAGCAGCGCGTCGCCGGCCGCCACCACCCTCACGGCATCGGCGAGTTGGTCACTGGAGGCATCCTTGAGGAGAAACCCGGAGGCGCCGGCGCGCAGCGCCTCGTACACGTACTCGTCGAGGTCGAAGGTGGTCAGCACCAGCACCCGGATGTGCGGGGTCGCGGCGGTGATGCGGCGGGTGGCCTCGATACCGCCGAGTTCGGGCATGCGGATGTCCATCAGCACGACGTCCGGGGCGAGGTAGGCGACCTGTGCGACCGCGTCCAGCCCGTCGACCGCCTGGCCGATCACCTCGATGTCGGGCCGGGTGTTCAGCAGCAGGGTGAAACCCTGCCGGACCATCTGCTGGTCGTCGGCGACGAGTACGCGGATCATGGGGTGTCGTCCTTGTGCTGAGGGGCCGGGTCGCCGGTCCCGGTGCGGGAGTCGGCGGGAAGGTGGGCGACGACCCGGTAGCCGCCGTCGGACCGGGGGCGGGTGGTGAGGCTGCCGCCGAGCATCGCGGCCCTCTCCCGCATGCCGAGCAGCCCGTGCCCGGCGCCGGAGGACGGCGGCGCCGCCCGCATGGGCCGGGTGTTGGTCACCTCCACCCGCAGCCCGTGCGGTTCGTGGGCGAGGGCGACGTGGGCGGTGGCGCCGGGGGCGTGCCGCAGTACGTTGCTCAGCGCCTCCTGCACGATCCGGTACGCCGACAGCTCGACGCCGGGCGGCAACGGCCTTCGCACACCGGTGACTTCGGTGGTCACGGCGAGTCCGGCGGCCCGGGTGTTCTCCACCAGCGCCCCGAGCCGGTCCAGGGTGGGCTGCGGGGCGTGCGGGGCGGCACCGGAACCGTCCTCGCGCACGGGGGAGGCGGGATGTTCGGAACGCAGTACACCCAGGACACGGCGTAGTTCGGTGAGCGCGTCGAGGGCGTTCTGCCGGATGCCGACCAGGTTCTCCTTCAGCTCCTCGGAGGGGTTCTCGACCAGGTGCGGGGCTACCTGGGCCTGGATGGAGATGACCGACATGTGATGGGCCACCACGTCGTGCAACTCCCGCGCGATCCGGCTGCGTTCCTCCAGCAGGGTGCGCCGGTCCCGCTCCTCGGCGGTGAGCGTGGTCTGCTGCACGAGTTCCGCACGGGCCTCGCGGCGGCCGCGCAGGGCGATGCCGAGGACGACGGCGGTGGCGAACAGGGTGACGGCGGTCTGGCCGGTGGGCCGGTAGTTCTGTGCGCCGATCAGTCCCTGGACGACGTAGGTGACAAGCCCGGTCAGTACCAGCGCCTCCACGGAGATCCTGGTACGGACCCGCAGGGCGAGCAGCAGCAGGACGAACAGATGGGAGATCAGACCGGCCGAGGTCCAGGGCCAGGTGAACTTGTACTCGTCGGGGGCCATCCGCGCCCGCACGGCCATCGCTGCGACGACCGTGGTCGCAAGGGACGCCCACCATGCCGGGACCGGGTACCACAGCGCGAGCAGCATCGCGGCGCCGTGTCCGAGTGCGATCAGGAAGGCTGACCCGGACACGAGGTGTCCGTGGTCCGAGAGTTGGCTCGCGTCGCCGAGCACGACCCCGAACCCGGCCAGGCACACGATCCCGTGCGGTAACCAGCGCAGCCACACCGACGGGGGCAGCGGGTCGGCACGGAGCGTCCACAGATCGTCCCGCAGCACCCGCAGCCACCGCAGGACCGGCTCCGCCCCCTTGTCCGCCACACGGTCCAGCTTAGACATGACGTGCACCCTTCACTGCCTTGTCCGCCGTCGGCCGATACGCCCGCGACTCCCGCGCTCCCCGGGGCCACCGCCCGCGCCGTCCCCCGCCCCGCTCCCAGGACCGGAACGCCGCCCAGCAGACCGTGAGGGCACCGGCGAGCACCGGCAGCCAGGCCAGCCGGGCGGCCACCCAGCCCAGGCCGTCGGGGACGGTGTGGAGTCCGGGGAGGCGGCCGAGGAGGAGCGCGGTGGCGGTGGTCGCCATGAGGGCCGTCTGGTGCCAGAGGAAGACCGTCATCGCGGAGAGGTTGACCAGAGCCACCGCCGCCCAGGCGACGGGCCGGCGCATGGCACCCCGCAGCCGCTCCCGCAGCAGCAGCGCCAGTCCGCACTGGGCCAGGCCGAAGGTGACGGCCGCCAGCGTCGGCGGGTCGAGGTTGGAGATCCCGGCGCCGGGGACACCGACCATCGAGGCCGGATAGCCGGCCCGGGCGACGAGCGCGGCCGTGGCCGCCGTACCGGCGACGAGCAGGATCCAGCCCGAGCGGCGGTGCTCCAGCTCGCCCCGGGTCCAGGCCGCGCCCAGGGTGTAGGGGACCAGCCAGCCGGCCGCGAGGTTGATCCAGCCGAGCCACGCGGGGCCGCCGAGGCCGAAGCGCGCCACGTCCACGTGCAGGACGACGGCGAGCGGCCACAGCGGGTGGAGCCGGGCCAGCAGCGGGGTCGCGGCGGTGAGGGCGGCGAAGACCAGCAGGAACCAGAGCGGGGACAGGGCGAGTTTCACCAGCGTGCGGGTGGTCGCGAGGTCGGTACCGGCAAGCAGCAGCACGACCGTGACGGTTGTCCACAGGGTGAGGACGGCGGTGACCGGTTTGAACAGCCGGGCGAGCCGGCCGCGCAGCCAGCGGTGGTACGGGACGCCCCGGGCGCGGGCCGAGGCGTGGCCGCGGGTCGCCACCTGGCCGCCGACCAGGAAGAACACGGCGAGCGTCTGGAACAGCCAGGAGACGGGTGCCAGCCAGGGCATGTGCTGCAACGGGCTGGCCGTGTGCAGGGTGCGGCCGTCCGCGACGAGCGCGGTGACCAGCCAGTGGCCGAGGACGACGCCGAGGACCGCGCCGGCGCGCAGGGCGTCCACGGCGCGGTCGCGGTGGGCGGGGGTGGCCGCGTCGAGACGGTGGGCGGCCTGCCGTACGCCGTCGCGTACGGCGTTCGGGATCAGGTCAGTCATGGGTCACCGCCGTGGTCTCGCCCAGGACGATCCGGGCCAGGTTGGTCAGGGAGGAGGAGCCGGGTGCGAAGTAGTCGCTGTGGCCGCCGTCGCCGGCCTCGAAGACCCGGGCGCCGAACGCCGGGGAGACGGGATCGGTGCCGAAGCCGACGCCGGTGCCGAACAGGCCGACGCCGATGTGGGGCACGTGCCTCACCCAGTCGTCGGCGCCGCGGGCCGCCCAGATCCGGGCGCGGGTGCGCAGACCGGCGGCGGTGTCGACGCCCATGCCCGGACTGCCGACGACGGCGAGGTCGTCGACGCCGGCGGCGTCCAGGCCGGGGGCGGCACGGGCACAGACGACGGAGCCGTAGGAGTGGCAGAGCAGGGAGAGGCGCGGGCGCGGACCGGTGACGGCCCGTACGTCCCGTACGAAGGCGCGCAGTTCGGGGGCGGCCCGGTCCGCGAGGTCGGTGGTGGCGACCGCGACTCCGATCGTGGCGGGCGTCTCGTAGCCGAGCCAGGCGACGACCGCAGTGCGGATGCCCGCCGGGGCCTCACGGGTGAGCCGCGCGTGCAGGGCCTGGGCGGCGGCGCGGAACCGGCCGTACGTGTCGAGGCCGGTGTCGGAGCCGGGGACGAGGACGGCGACACGGTCGGCGTGCGCGAGGTCGCCCAGGACCTCGGTGACCAGTCCGGAGCCGCGCCCGTCGAAGGCGAGCAGGTGCCGGGCGGGGTCGGCCAGGGCACGGTCGGCGGCCGCGCGCCGCCGGTCGCCGTAATCCGCGGCCATCCGGGCGGCCTTCGCGGCGCCCGCACGGTGGGCGGCGTAGGTGGCGTCGAGGGTGGCCGCGGTCGGTGCGGCGAGCGTGACCGGTGGCGGGGCGGGGACCGGGGGCCGGGCCGCTCCGACCACGGGCAGCGTCACGGCCGAGGCGACGAACACGGCGAGCACGGCGCGGCGCCACCGAAGCCCTCTTGCCACCAGACCCACGGTCGGCCTCCTCCCTGTCCGTCCGCCCGCTCACCGGGCCCTTCGGACAAGGAAGTTACGGATCGGCGCAGGTGGTCCGCGTCCCGCCGGGGAGCTCACCTCGGGGGTAGCTCTCAGGTATGACGGGCAGGGCCGACGGCACTGGGGAGAGGGCCCCGCCGGGCACACCTCGGCAGGCCGGGTTCACCAGGCGAGTTGGGCGATCTCCTCCGCCACCACCGCGCAGGCGTCCGCCGCCGGGTCGATCAGCGGGAAGTGGCCGACGTCCTCCAGCAGCGTCACCCCCACCACCTCACCGGCCTTGGCCGCCGCGTCGGCGTACGACTCGGCGACCGCCTGCGGGACATCGGCGTCGGTACGGCCCTGGACGATGGTGGTGGCGATGCCGGTGGGCAGCAGCAGCGCGGGGTCGGCGTAGGGCTGCCGTTCGGCGAACCGCTCGTCGCCGCCGAGGAGCTGGCGTACCGCACCGCCGCAGACGTCCAGCTTGTCGGCGGCCGCGAGGTCGGCGATCGGGGCGAGGGCGACCACGCCGCGCAGGGGCGCGGGGCGGTCGGTGTGCCAGGGGGCGTCGGCGGGGAGGAGGTGCCGGGCGGCGGCCCACAGCGCCAGGTGGCCGCCCGCCGAGTGACCGGTGACCACGGTGCGGCGCGGGTCGGCGCCGGGCAGGTGACGGCGGGCCAGCCCGGGCAGCGCGTCGAGCGCGGCGGCGATGTCGTCGAAGGTGTCGGGCCACCGCCCCGCGACCGGGTCCCCGCCGCCCGTCTCCCCCGCCCCGCGCCGGTACTCGACACTGGCCACGGCGAATCCCCGGCGGGCCAGGAAACCGGCGAACGGGCTGACGTGCCGCCGGTCGTAGGGCGCCCGCCAGGCACCACCGTGCAGGACGACGACCACGGGCGCGGGGCCGCCGGGGCCGCCCGTGGCACGTGGAACGTAGAAGTCGATCAGCTGGTCCAGGCCGTCGCCGTAGGCCGCGGTCGCGTCGGGGGCGACCGGCGGACGGGAGAAGACCGACTCCTCCTCGGCTGCGGACCGGGCGGCTGCGACGTCGTCCCTCATGCTCAACCTCTCAGCGATCAAACGTACTTGACGGACGAGAGAAGAATTCGGCCGTTGGCCGGGACGGTATCAGCACGATGACGGGCGTGGACATGGGGTTATCACGCTCGGTGAACCTCTCCCGAGGGCGGCCGGGGCGGAGAGCACCTCCTGCCCCGGCCACCTTCTCCCGGGCACCGGTCAGGCCTCCCCGTCGGCTCCTGCCTCCGCCGGTACCTCCGCCGGTACCTCCGCCGGTGCCTCCGCCAGTACCTCCGCCAGCACCCGGGCCGCCCGCTCCGTGTCCGCGAAGCCGACGTACAGCGGGGTGAACCCGAAGCGGAGGACGTCCGGATGGCGGAAGTCGCCCACCACCCCCCGCTCGATCAGCCGCCGCATGACGTCACCGGCGTCCCGGCAGCGCAGGGCGATCTGGCTGCCCCGCTCCCGGTGCGCCCGCGGAGTCACGCACTCGACCCTGCCCTCGGGGACGTACGCCTCGACGCACTCCAGGAAGAAGTCCGTCAGGGCAAGGGATTTGGCCCGCACCGCCTCGACCGTGACGCCGTCGTCCCAGACGTCCAGCGCCGCCTCCAGGGCGAGCAGGGACAGGATGTCCGGGGTGCCGACCCGCCCGCGCAGGGCGCCCGGCGCCGGTGCGTACTCCGGACGCATGCCGAAGGGCTCCGCGTGGGAGTTCCAGCCGGGCAGCGGGGAGTCGAAGCGGTCCTGCAACTCCGCGCGCACATAGAGGTACGCCGGTGAACCGGGGCCGCCGTTCAGGTACTTGTAGGTGCAGCCGACCGCCAGGTCCACACCGTGCTCGTCCAGCCCGACCGGCAGCGCGCCCGCGCTGTGGCACAGGTCCCAGACGACGTACGCCCCCGCCGCGTGCACGGCGGCCGTGAGCGCGGGCAGGTCGTGCAGCCGGCCGGTGCGGTAGTCGACGTGGTTGAGCAGCACGGCGGCCGTACGGTCGCCGAGCGCGCCCGGGACCTCGGACGGCGGCACCGGACGCAGGGCGCAGCCGGTCATGCGGGCCGCCGACTCGGCGATGTAGCCGTCCGTGGGGAACGTGGTCGCGTCCACCACGATCTCGTCGCGGGCGGGTCCGGCGGCACCGCCCGTCAGCCGGGCCAGGCGCACCGCGCCCACCACCGCCTTGAAGACGTTGACGCTCGTGGAGTCGCCGACGACGATCTGCCCGGCCGCCGCGCCGACCAGCGGAGCGATCCGGTCGCCGATCCGCTCGGGCGCCGTCCACCAGCCGCTCTCCGTCCAGGACCGGATGCGCAGCTCGCCCCACTGCCTGCGGACGACGTCCTCGACCCGGCCGGGGACGGTGACGGGCAGCGCGCCCAGCGAGTTGCCGTCGAGGTAGACGGCGTCGCCACCGCTCTCGCCGCCGTCCGCGTCGAGCACGAACTCGGTCCGCTTGGCGGCCAGCCGGTCGGCCGCGTCCAGCTCCTTCGCCCTGAGCCTCGGTTCAGACATCGGTTCAGACATACGACCGCGCCGTCCACAGCTCGGGGAACACGTTGTTGCGCGCCCGCTTCTCCAGCCAGGCCACTCCGGCGGAGCCGCCCGTACCGGTCTTGGCGCCCATCGCGCGGCGGGTGGCGACCAGGTGGTCGTTGCGCCAGCGCCACACCAGCTCGGCGACATCGGTGAGCGCCTCGCCCAGCCGGGCGACATCGCCGCGCTCGTCACCCGAGTAGACGGCCGTCCAGACCTCCTCCACACCCGGCGACGGCTCGTACTTCCGGGACACGTCACGGCGCAGCACCTCGCCGGGGACGGCGTGCCCGCGGCGCGCGAGGAGGCGCAGCACCTCGTCGTACAGGCTCGGCTCGTGCAGCGCCTTCTCCAGTTCGGCGTGCACCCGCGGCGCGCCCCGGTGCGGGACGAGCATGGACGCGGACTTGTCGCCGAGCAGGAACTCCATGCGCCGGTACATCGCCGACTGGAATCCGGAGCCCTCGCCGAGCGCGCCGCGGTAGGCGTTGAACTGCGCCGGGGTGAGCTGTCCGAGTGGTTTCCAGGAGGCGTTCAGCGCGTCCAGTTCCCGGACGGACCGCTTCAGCGCGTCGATCGCGGTGGGGATGTCGTCGCCGCGCAGCGCGTTCGCCGCCGTCTCCCACTCGTGCACGATCACGGTGAACCACAGCTCCATCACCTGGGTGGTGACCAGGAAGACCATCTCTCCGGGATCGTCGGAGAGGGTGTGCTGGAGGTGGGTGAGGACGTCGGCCTTGACGTAGTCCTCGTAGGGGGTCGTGCCCTCGAAGTCGAGATGCGGGGTCTCCGGCTCAAAAGCCTCGTGGGACATCGCTGTCTCCTGTTTTTGTGCTCTGGGTAGCGGTCCGCCCCTGCCGTTACCGACACGGGGGCCCCGGTCCCCACACGGCATCCTCCGCAATCGTCCCCCGGCATCGCAAGGTCCGCCTGATCACGGACGGGCCACAGGGACGGGCCACGGGGGTACGCCACGGGGATGCACCGGGGGGATGCACCGGGGGCCGCGCCCTCGGAACGCGCCGCAGGAGTACGCCGCACCATGCCCCGGCCGCCGGAGCCGGCCCGTCCCCGTCCCCGTGCCCGCGCCCGCGCCCGCGCCCGCGCCCGCGCCCGCGGAGATCTTCCGGTAGCCGTCGCCAGGGGCGTGTCGGAGACTGGGTGCCGGCCGCACCGACGGGACGACCACCTCAGAAATACTGAATCGCATGCGAAACGGGCGCACGGAAATGAGGGGGCGCGAGCGGTGGCTCCGGTGGCTGCCCATCGCGCTGCTCGTGGGTGCCTTCGTCCTCGACCTCGTCCTCCTGGACAACGTCAGCACGTTTCCCCTGCTCGCGGCCGCCCCCGTCCTGGCCGCGCCGATCCTCTCCCTGCACGGGACGATCGCCACCGGCGTGGGGGCGAATGCCTTGGGGCTTCTCCTGGTGGACCTGGAAAGAGAGCCGACCCGCGCCGACGTCACCGCGTTCAGCAGCCTGGTCCTGCTCACCGTCATCGCGGCGGGCCTCAACGTGCAGCTGACACGCGACCGGCAGCAGCTGAGGACGAGCCGCGAGGTGGCGGCGGTGGTGCAGCGCGCGGTGCTGCCGGACCCGCCGCGCCGGGTGGGACGGCTGACCGTGGCCGCCCGGTACGAGGTCGCCCACGCGGAGGCCGCCATCGGCGGTGACCTCTTCGCGATCCACGAGACGCCGCACGGCATCCGCATACTCATCGCCGATGTGCGCGGCAAAGGACTGGAGGCGATCCGTGCGGTGAACGCCCTGCTCGGATCGTTCCACGAGGCCTGCCTCTACCGGTCGGACCTGCCGGGCGTGGTCCGGCAGCTGGAGAAGCGGATGCGGGGGGACATCGACCAGGCGAGCGGGACGGAGACCGAGTCGTTCGCCACGGCCGTCGTCGCGGAGCTCGCCCCCGACTGCTCCGAACTCCGTATCGCCGTCCGGGGACACGCGGCACCCCTGCTGGTGCACGACGGCCGGGCGGTCCCGCTGGAACCTGCCGTACCGTCGCTGCCCCTGGGTCTGGGCGTTCTCGACGACGGTCCCGGTGGCGCTCCCGACGGCGGCGAGGTCCCGGTCGACCGGTTCGAGCTGCCGGCCGGGGCCACACTGGTGCTCTACACCGACGGCATCAACGAGGCCCGCGACGCGGACGGCGCCTTCTTCGACCTCGTTCCGATGCTGTCCCGGCCCTTCCCGCCGGACCCGGACGTAGTGCTCGACGCCGTACTCGACGCCGTCTTCCGGCACACCGGGGGCGCGCTGCAGGACGATGCCGCGCTCTTCGCCGTCACCCTGGACGCGGACACCGCCGCACCGCCAAAGCGACCCGCGGCAGGTGGCAGACTGGCGTCATGACCACTCAGAAGAACCTGCTCGGCGGCCCGGACCCGACCCGTCTGCCGGAGAACGAGGAGGCGTACCGCCTGCTCAGCGAGAAGTCCCTGCCGCCCGCCGAGGTGGTGGCGAAGTTCCCGACGTTCTCGCTTGCCTGGGCCGTGCTCGCCGACGACGCCTTCGAGGCGGGGCGAGTGGTCGAGTCGTACGCGTACGCCCGGACGGGCTACCACCGAGGGCTCGACTCCCTGCGCCGGTCCGGCTGGAAGGGGCACGGCCCGATCCCGTGGAGCCACCGCGCCAACCGCGGCTTCCTGCGCTGCCTCGCCGCCCTCGCCCGCGCCGCCGAGGCGATCGGCGAGAAGGACGAGGCGGAGCGCTGCAAGCAGTTCCTCCAGGACAGCAGCGCCGAGGCGTACGAGGAACTGAAGCGGGCTTAGAGCCTCTCGGACCCGGGCGATGGTGGTGTTTCACGTGAAACACCACCTTTCCGCCCCACATCGGGTTCGGGTCCGATCTCGGGTTCGGGTCCGATCTCGGGTTCCAGTGGGGGCACCGCCACACTGCCGTGCGTACGGCATTCGGGGTGGCGGCAGCCCGGTGCCGGACGCCGTACGGTCGCGAAGGCGATGACCGAGCCGACCACCAGAACCGCGGCACACAGCACCATTGCCCGGCCGAACGCGTCGTCGAAGGCGTCCGGCTCCCGGTACGCCTCCGGCCCCATCCCGACCAGCAGCGGCAGCGCGGCCACCGCCACCAGGCCGGCCGCGCGGGCCGCCGCGTTGTTGACGCCGCTGGCCAGGCCCGCCCGCGCGGTGTCCACGGCGGCGAGAACGGTCGCGGTCAGCGGCGCCACCAGGGTGACCATGCCGAGCCCCAGCACCAGCAGCGCGGGCAGGACGTCGGGGAGGTACGAGGCGCCCGGCCCCACCCGCGTCATCAACAGCATCCCGGCCGCGCACAGCAGCGGTCCGACGGTGAGCGGGATGCGCGGCCCGATCCGGTCGGCGAGCTCGCCGGAGCGGGCGGAGAGCAGCAGCATCAGCACGGTCGTGGGCAGCAGCGCCGTACCCGCGGCGAGCGCGGACCAGCCGACGGCGACCTGGAGCTGGAGCGCGGCGAGGAAGAAGAAGCCGCCGAACGCCGCGTACACGCACAGCGTGACCACGTTGACCGCCGTGAACTGGCGGGACGCGAAGACGTCCAGCGGCATCATCGGGTGCGCGCGGCGCTTCTCGACGACCACGAAGGCGACGGCGACGACCAGTCCGGCGGCCCCGGTGACCGCGACCAGGAGGGAGCCCCCACCGGCCTCACCGGCCTCGATCAGCGCGTACGTGACCAGGGCGAGAGCGAGCGCGCCGAGCACCGCGCCGAGCACGTCGAAGCGGCCGTGGGCCCGCTCCCCGCTGTCCGACTCCGGTACGTGACGGACGGCGATCGGGGCGCACAGCACGGCCAGCGGCACGTTGATCAGGAACACCCAGCGCCAGCCCGGCCCGTCCACCAGCCAGCCGCCGAGGAACGGGCCGACCGCCGCGCCGATCCCGCCGAAGCCGGACCACAGGCCCACCGCCCGGCCCCGGTCGTCGGGGTGGAAGGACGCCTGGATCAGGGCGAGCGAGCCGGGCGTGAGCAGCGCGCCACCGACCCCCTGCAGGGCACGGGCGGCGATCAGCACACCGGCGTTCGGCGCGAGGCCGCACAGCAGGGAGGCCGCCGCGAACCACAGCACCCCGACCACGAACACCTTCCGTCGCCCGAACCGGTCGCCCAGCGCCCCGCCCAGCAGGATCAGCCCGGCCAGCGTGACCATGTACGCGTTGACCGTCCACTGCAGGACGGCGAGGTCCGCGTCGAGGTCACGGCCGATGCGCGGGAGGGCGACGTTGACGACGGTGGAGTCCAGCAGGGCCATGCTGGAACCGAGCACCGTGGTGAGCAGAACCCACCTGCCCTGCGGGGAGGCCAGCCGGACATCGGGCATGCTCGGAGCATACGGAAACGGGCCGAGCCCGGCACCACAGGCGCCGGGCTCGACCACGCGTACGAGCGGTTACTTGATCCTGGTGCCCGTGGAACGCAGGTTCTGGCAGGCCTCCAGGACGCGGGCGGACATCGACGCCTCGGCCAGCTTGCCCCAGGTGCGCGGGTCGTACGTCTTCTTCGAGCCGACCTCGCCGTCGACCTTCAGGACACCGTCGTAGTTCCTGAACATGTGGTCGACGACCGGACGCGTGAAGGCGTACTGCGTGTCCGTGTCGATGTTCATCTTCACGACGCCGTTCTCCAGCGCGGTGAGGATCTCCTCCGGCGAGGAGCCCGAGCCGCCGTGGAAGACGAAGTCGAACGGCTGCGAGCCGGCCGGCTTGCCGTACTTGGCGGCGGTGCCCTCGTTCAGCTCCTTGAGCAGGTCCGGGCGCAGGACGACGTTGCCCGGCTTGTACACGCCGTGCACGTTGCCGAACGACGCGGCCAGCAGGTAGCGGCCCTTCTCACCGAGACCGAGCGCCTCCGCCGTGCGGATCGCGTCGTCGACCGTGGTGTAGAGGGAGTCGTTGATCTCGTGCGAGACGCCGTCCTCCTCACCGCCGGTCGGGGTGATCTCGACCTCGAGGATGATCTTCGCGGCGCGGGCGCGCTCCAGGAGTTCCTGCGCGATGCTCAGGTTGTCGGCAAGGGTCTCCGCGGAGCCGTCCCACATGTGGGACTGGAACAGCGGGTTGCGGCCGCCCTTGACGCGCTCCTCCGAGATCGCGAGCAGCGGACGGACGTAGCCGTCGAGCTTGTCCTTCGGGCAGTGGTCCGTGTGCAGGGCGATGTTGACGTCGTACTTCTCGGCGACGATGTGCGCGAACTCGGCCAGGGCGACCGATCCGGTCACCATCTCCTTCTTGTGCTGACCGCCCAGGAACTCGGCGCCGCCCGTGGAGATCTGCACGATGCCGTCGCTCTCCGCCTCGGCGAAGCCGCGCAGAGCCGCGTGCAGGGTCTGGGACGAGGTGACGTTGATGGCCGGGTAGGCGAACTTTCCTGCCTTCGCCCGGTCCAGCATCTCGTTGTAGACCTCGGGAGTTGCGATGGGCATCTGTCCGCTCCTTATGCATGCGCGTGCGGGTTGGCGTACTGCGTACTGTCGGCCCTGACCTGGAACCTTGGATGCGACGTCGTTGTCGGGCCCATCTTCCCAGACTCGCCCCGCCCGTCGACGGCTCCGGCCGAGTCGTTATGCGAGGTGATGCAGGGGGCCGGTCCCGTGGTGCCGGCCGGTCAGTCCAGGCCGAGCTCGTCCTTGCCGAAGGCGAACAGGTACGGCACCCCGGCGCCCTCCCGGATCTTCTCGGCGGCGCCGGTCGCCCGGTCGACGATGGTCGCGACGGCCACGACCTCGCCGCCGGCCTCGCGCACGGCCTCGACGGCGGTGAGCGGGGAGCCGCCGGTGGTGGAGGTGTCCTCGACGACCAGGACCCGGCGGCCCCTGATGTCCGGGCCCTCCACCCGCCGCTGCATGCCGTGCGCCTTGGCCGCCTTGCGGACCACGAACGCGTCCAGCCGCCGACCGCGCGCCGCGGCGGCGTGCAGCATGGCACCGGCCACCGGGTCCGCGCCCATGGTGAGGCCGCCGACCGCGTCGAAGTCCAGCTCGGCGGTGAGGTCCAGCAGCACCTGGCCGACGAGCGGGGCGGCCTCTCCGTCGAGGGTGACGCGGCGCAGATCGACGTAGTAGTCGGCCTCGAGCCCCGAGGAGAGGGTCACCTTGCCGTGCACCACGGCCTTGTCCTTGATCTGCTGCAGCAGCGCGCCGCGTACGTCACTCATGACAGCCAGCTTAGAGGCGGGTCCACGTCCAGGTGGTCGTGGCCTCCAGCGGCTCCAGCGGGGTGACCAGGCGCGGGTGGGTGTTCAGCCCGTTGGGCGGCCCGGTCTGCGGTTCCACGCAGACGGCCTCGCGCTGCTCGTCGTAGACCACCACCCACTCCTCCCGGCTGGTCACCCTCAGTTCCAGCCGCCCCGGCCAGGTGAGGGTGACGTCGACCCCGTCGGGCATGCCGAAGCAGTCGTCCCAGGGTCCGGGGCGGGGGCCGATCCGGTTGCCGGTGGGCAGGTGGTCGTCGCCGCGCTCCTCCTGCCAGGCGGCGGTGAAGTCGAGGCGTACGTCCTGGGCGTCGTCCGGGCCGCCGAGGGTGCGGTTGAACCAGGGGTGCCAGCCGATCTGCGCCGGGAAGGACGACTCGTACGTCTCCACCGCCATGGCCAGCGTCAGCGCGTCCTCGCCGAGCGTGAACTGCTGCGTCACCCGCCCGGGGAACGGCCACGGCTCCACGAGGTCGTACGTGAGCACGGCCTCGTCGGCGCTCTTGCGGGCGGTGCGCCAGACGGCGTCACGGGCGGTGCCGTGGATGGCGTTGGGCGGGGCGTTCAACGGCAGCTGGTGGACGGTCGCCCCGTCCCGGAACCGGCCGTCCCTGGTCCGCCCGCACCAGGGGACCATCGGGAAGCACCCGAAACGGTCGCCCTGCCGCAGCAGCTCGACGCCCCCGACCCTCAGCCCTGAGACCCGCCCGCCGTTCCCCGGCCGTACGGTCACCTCCGCGTCGCCCGCGGTCAGCGTGATGTCTTCGTCACTCACAGGACGACCCTACTGGGGTGATCAAGAGTGCCTCCGCCGGTCGGGCCGGTCGGGCCTGCCTCGCCCCTCGGCCCCGGGTTTCAGCGGCGCCTGCGGAGGGCCCGCACCGCGACGATCGCCGAGGCCACCGCCAGGGCCGCCGCCGGGGCGGCCCAGCGCAGGGGAGTGACGGCGGAGACGGTCTGGGGGGCGGGGACCGGCGCGTAGCGGCCCCGGGGCGGGGCGTGGTCCACCTCTTCGGCGCTGCGACCGATCATGGTGCGGCGCGCGTGCGCGGCCTCGGCGACGGCGTCTTCGTCCGCCTCGGCGTCGGCGACGGCGTCCGCGTCGGCGTCTTCGTCCGCGTCTTCGTCCGCCTCGGCGTCGGCGTCGGCCCTGTCCGCGCCGTCCGCGCCGTCCGCGCCGTCCGCCGGGTCCGCTGCCCCGTCCGCTGTTTCGTCAGCTGTCCCGTCCACGTCGTCCTGAAGCCCGGGTTCGGGAGCCGTAAGGGGAATCTCCGCGTCGAAGACGGAGGGAGCCGAGGGAACCGAGGGCGACTCCGTGGCGGGAGGTTCCTCCGAGGACGGCGTCCCCTCCACGGGTGTCCCCTCCTCAGGTGTCCCCTCCACGGGTGCCTCCCCCGCCGTGGTCCCCGTCGACGTCCCCAGATTCGCCGCGAAGCGGCTCAGGAGGCGGGCCACCGCCGAGGTCACCGCGTCCGGCGGCAGCTCCGCGACCCGGCCGCCGGCCGTCGCCGTGCCGTGGACGGTGAGCGTGGCACCGCCCTCCGTGTCCCGCAGGGTCAGCCGCAGCGCCAGTTTCACGGCGCCGGTACCGCGCGCCTCGACGCCGTCGCCCTCCACGGCGTAGGAACCGTCGTCCCGCCGGGACACCCGGACGGCGCCCCGGTAGGTGACGGAGTGGCTGCCGATGCGGACCTTCAGCCGGCCGGCGACCGGTTCGGCACCGGCGTCGTGCTGGAGCCCCGGCACCGCGCGGGCGACCCGTGCGGGATCGTCCAGCGCCTCCCTGAGCCGCTCCACCGGAACCGGAACGAACACCTCGTGCTCCATGACTGCGGAGCCTACCCACGCGAACGCCGGACTGTATCCCCGTCGGCGCGAAAGGACCATCGGACGCGGCCCCGTGGACCGGCCTCGGCACTCTCGGCTCAGCGGTCCTGCTTCAGCGGACGTGGCTCACCGCGCGTACCGGGGATGGATCAGCGTCGACGGCGGGAGGCCGGGGACGCGGGTGCGTTCGGCGGCCCGCGCGCCGACGGCCAGGGAACTGTCGGTGAGGGTGCGCGGGCGGGGGCCGGACGGGTCCAGGCGCAGCTCGGGGGGCGTGCGGGCGGCGAGGACGAAGCCCCGGTCGCGCAGGGCGCGGGTGGTGTCCGCCGGGGTGCGGCCGGGTCCGGCGGCGAGACCGGCCGGCCGGCCGCCCATACCGTACGGGGCGGTGTGGAAGCCGGCCGAGCGGATCGTGGACTCCACCGTCCAGAACGCCTCGGGCCGGGACGCCACCGGCCCGGCGTGCACCACGAGCCGCCCGCCCTGGACGAGAACGCGCCGGGCCAGGCCGTAGAACTCCCGCGAGTACAGCTTGGTGCTCGCGGTGATCTCCGGGTGCGGCAGGTCGGAGACCACCACGTCGTACGCGGCCGGGGGCGCCCCGCGCAGCCAGTCGAAGGCGTCCTCGGTGGTGACGCGTACGCGCGGGTCGTCGAGGGCGTGGTCGTTCAGCGCGGACAGGGCGGGGTCGCGGCGGGCCAGCCGCACCACACCCGCGTCGAGTTCGACGACGTCGACCCGCCGCGCGCCGGAATGACGCAGCACCTCGCGGACGGCCAGCCCGTCGCCACCGCCGAGGACGAGCACGCGCGCGTGCGGGCCGGTCATCGCGGGGTGCACCAGGGCCTCGTGGTAGCGGAGCTCGTCCCGGCCGCTGACCCGGAGCCGGCCGTCGAGGAACAGGCCGAGAGTCCGGCCGTCCCGGTCACCGGTGAGCACCACTTCCTGTACGTCGGTCCGCAGGGCCACCCGGACGTCCGAGCCGTACATGGCGTGGCGGGCGGCCCGCTCGAAGTCGTCGACGAGGACGGTGGCCGAGGCGAGGACGGTCAGCACGCAGAGGTTGGCGATGATCAGCAGGCGGCGGGCGCGGCGGGTGAGATCCTGCCGGAACAGACCGAGCACCAGGGCGCCGCCGACCACCGTGTTGACCGCGCCGGTGATCAGGGTCCCCGTCAACTGGCCGAGGAACGGCAGGAGGAGGAACGGGAAGGCGAGCCCGCCGACGAGGGCGCCGACGTAGTCCGCGGCGAACAGGTCGGCCACCGCGCCGCCCGCGTCCTGGCGTCGGATCCGCTGGATCAGCTCCATCAGGAGCGGCACCTCGGCCCCGATCAGCAGGCCGACGGCCAGCGAGAACACGACCAGCAGGACAGGCGGCCCGTGCGCCCACGGGCCGCCCCAGTCGCCGGTCCAGGCGAAGACGGCGTACAAAGCCATCGCACTGCATCCGCCGACGAGGGCGAGGACGGCCTCGACGGCGCCGAAACCGGCCGCCGCGTGCCGCCGCAGCCGCTTGGCACCCAGCGAACCGATGCCCATGGCGAAGACCATGACGGACAGCACGACGGATGCCTGGGTCACCGAGTCGCCCATCAGGTACGCGGCGAGTGCGACGAGTTCGAGTTCGTACACGAGTCCGCAGGCCGCGCAGACGAACACACCCGCGAGCACCAGGAACCGCCCGGTACCCGGCCGCACGGGCAACCGCGGAGAACTGCCCGGGCCGTCCCCTCCGCCGCTCCCCCCGCCACCGCTTCCGCCGCTGCCACCGCAACTGCCGCTGCTACTGCCGCGTGGCCTGCCCGGGAGCTGCGTGGAGCCGGGCGGAGCGGGGGCCTGCGGTTCGATCACCCTGCGACGTTACGTCACACCTCAGCCGCGGAACGTCATCCACACGTGTGATATTTGTCCACCCTTGACCGATTTCGATACGAGCTTAAAAGATCACGAGGGACATCGCGCGACAGCGCGCTCGGCGCACACGACACCGTTCACACGGCCGCCTTCACCCGTACGCCCACCCTGGTCCGGGTCGCCACCAACTGGCCGTCCTGCGGATAGGCGTGCCAGGTCCGCCAGTGGACCTGGCTCTCCTGGCGCTGGGCGAGCATCGCGGTGAACGCGTGCGGGCTCCCTGGGAACACGCCCGCGAGACCGTGCGGATGGTCGGAGACCAGGGCGAGCAGCTCCTGGGCGCGGCCCGCGAAGGCGCCCGGGGAGAGCATCTCCACGCGGGCGGCGAACTCGTACTCCCAGTCGCCCACCCGGGTGGCGACGCCCAGCGGAAGGGGCGTCCTGCTGCCCGGAATGCACGCCACCGTCTCCGAACAGACCCCTCGCTCCTCCTCCAGCAGCACCTGGTGGGAGGCGCCGAGGAGCCGCAACTGGACTTTGGCCCCCGTCAGTTCGAGGTCGAGCGTGGTCAGTGCGGGCAGCGGCTCGCGCCCCAGGGCCCAGGCGAGGTCGGCCGCGCGCGTGTCGGTGTAGGCGGTGGTCAGGGTCGTGAGCATGGATCGGCTCCGCAGGCGCACAGGGAGAAGGGGTGGGAGAGGGAGGTACGGGCGTCCGTCGCACCCCGGTCGTGCCGGAGGGTTCGGCCCGCCGACCCGGTCGGCCGGCCGGACGAGGTCCGCAGGGAGTCCGAGGGCTGTGTGGGTAAGGAAGAGGGAATCACGAACTATGGTGCCGCCACAGTGTTTTTACCCAACTTCGTGCGGTTTCCATCCCCTCGGGGACTCCTCAGATCACCTGTTCAAGGTGTCGGGCCCGGCGCATGCCTGGCATACGCTCCGGCGCGCAGCACGACAGTGGGGCCCGCCCAGGCGCGGACCCCACTGTCTCCCGGGACGGACTGCCCCGGCCCCCGGCCTCCCCGGCTCGGTCAGCTGCCACCCCCGCCGCATCCGCCGCCGCATCCGCCGCCGCCCCCGCAGGACGACCCGCCGGAGCTTCCCCCGCCTCCGTCACCGTGCGACGAGCCGCAGGAGGCGGCGACAGCCCCGCCGCCCGCCCACCAGCTGCCGCCGCTGTCACTGCCGCCGCTGCCGCCGCGGCGCGGCCGGCTCGCAGGGCGACGGCGTCCCGCCGCCACCGCGAACACGACGACCAATGCGAAGACCAGGGTCAGGATGATGCCGATGACCATGACGTCACCGTCCTTTCGTCCCCCGTGATTCCCCCGAAGCGACCCCCCGTGGGTGCCTCGCTCACGTGTGTGGACGGGAGATGCCCGATGCCCGCACGGCCCAAGCCGGAGTTGAGCAACTCCAGAGGTTCGGCGCAGGATGACCGGCATGACCTCCAGCGCGCGTCCCCTCCTGAACCGCCGGCTCGCCGAGTTCGGGACCACGATCTTCGCCGAGATGTCCGCCCTGGCCCTGCGCACCGGCTCCATCAACCTGGGCCAGGGCTTCCCGGACACCGACGGCCCGGAGGAGGTCAGGGAGGCGGCGGTGAAGGCACTGCGGGACGGCCGCGGCAACCAGTACCCGCCCGGCCTCGGCGTCCCCGAACTGCGCACCGCGATCGCCGCGCACCAGCAGCGCCGCTACGGCCTCTCCCTCGACCCCGACACGGAGGTCCTGGTCACCGCGGGCGCCACCGAGGCGATCGCCGCATCGCTGCTCGCCCTGCTGGAGCCGGGCGACGAGGTGGTCGCCCTGGAGCCGTACTACGACTCGTACGCGGCGTGCATCGCGCTGGCGGGCGCCACCCGCGTGCCGGTCACCCTGCGCCCGCGTGAGGGCCGCTTCCACCTCGACCTCGACGAACTGCGCGACGCCGTCACCGACCGCACCCGCCTGCTGCTGATCAACACCCCGCACAACCCGACCGGCACCGTCCTCACCCGCGAGGAGCTGTCGGTGATCGCCGCGCTGGCGGTGGAACGCGACCTGCTGGTGGTCACGGACGAGGTGTACGAACACCTCGTCTACGACGACGCCGAACACGTCCCCCTGTCGGCCTTCCCGGGCATGCGCGACCGCACGGTCACCATCTCGAGCGCCGGCAAGACCTTCTCCTTCACCGGCTGGAAGGTCGGCTGGGTGACGGGAACGCCCGAGCTGGTGGCGGCGGTCCGCTCCGCGAAGCAGTACCTGACCTACGTCTCCGCGGGCCCGTTCCAGTACGCGGTCGCCGAGGCCCTCGCGCTGCCGGACGCCTACTTCGACGACTTCCGCGCAGCCCACCGGCGCAAGCGCGACCAGCTCAGTGACGGTCTGCGTTCTGCCGGCTTCGAGGTCTACCGGCCCCAGGGCACGTACTTCATCACCACCGACATCGCCCCCTTCGGCGAGAAGGACGCCTACGCCTTCTGCCGCGCCCTCCCCGAACGCTGCGGCGTCGTCGCCGTTCCCGTATCCGTCTTCTACGACGACCCGGAAGCCGGTCGCAGCCAGGTCCGCTTCGCCTTCTGCAAGAGGGACGACGTTCTCCACGAGGCCGCCGGCCGACTACGAGGCCTGGCATCCTGAGCCCACGAACCGGGCAGTGCTTGCCCGGCGTCGGCCCGGCCGCTTTGAAGGTCCTTCGTCAGCGGTGGCCGGCGGCCTGGGGCTCCGGTCACCGGGGACGTTCGAGATCCAGGCCGAACAAGTATCCGGCGCCCGCTTGCACGACGCCGACACCATCGGCGACGCGCCCCTCCGGCAGCACGCCACCCGCGCCCTGCGCCGATCCCCCTTCGTCGGGGTCCACACGTGAACCCCGACGGGGGTGGGGCGGATGTCGGCGTCTGCTTCCTCCCCGGGCGCGTGTCCATCCTGGTGGCCCCCGACGCGTCGGGGGACGGTCCGGATAGCCGGTGGAAGGGGGTTGTTCCTAGCCTCGGTCCATGGTTCTTCGTCGCTTGTCGTTGTCCGCCGCTGTTCTTGTTCTGGCGCCGGCCGTGGCGGTTTCCCCGTCCGCGGCGGCCTCGCCCCCGATGCCGCGGCCTTCCCCCGTGGTCCAGTCCTTGCAGCACGGCGCCGACGCGCTGCGCGACGCCGGAGTCACGGGGGTCTCGGTCCGCCTGGAGACCTCTCGGGGAGCCGTCACCGCCCGCTCCGGTGTGGGTGACCTGGTCAGTGGTCGCCCGGTTCCCGAGGACGGCCATCTGCGTCTGGGCAGTGTCACCAAGACGTTCGTCGCGACCGTGTTGCTGCAACTGGTGGACGAGGAGCGGCTGGCGCTCGACCAGACGGTGGAGCGATTACTGCCCGGGGTGGTGACCGGCGCCGGCAACGACGGTCGTACGATCACACTCCGCGATCTGCTGCAGCACACCAGCGGACTGTACGACTACACGGCCGACGTGTTCCCCGACTCCAGCGCGGAAACGTACTACGCCCACCGGTGGGACGCCTACCGGCCGGACCAGCTGGTCGCCATGGCCATGCGCCACGAACCGGTCTTCCCTCCAGGAACGGACTGGGAGTACTCCAACACGAACTACGTCGTCGCCGGGATGGTCATCGAGAGCGTCACCGGCCGCTCCTGGGAGCAGCAGGTCCGCGACCGCATCCTGCGCCCTCTCGGGATGCGTCACACGGACGTCCCCGGCACCCGGTCCTTCCTGCCGCAGCCGCACGCGGCCAACTACCAGCAGTTCGCCCCGGACGGCCCGATGGTCGACACCACGATTCCCTACCGTCCCTTCGACCTAGGGGCCGACGGGTCAATGACGGGCACGGCCCGTGACCTCAACCGCTTCTTCACCGCCCTGGCCCGGGGACGACTGCTGGAACCCGCCACCCTCGCCACCATGCGGGCCACCGTCCCCATGCCCGAGGACAGTGGCCGTCCCGTGGGCACCCGGAGCGGTCCGGGGCTGTTCTTCACACCCTTGTCCTGCGGTGGCGGTTACCTCGGTCACGGGGGAAGCGGCTTCGGTTATCTCGTCCGGGCCGCCACCACGACGGACGGCCGTCGTAGCGTCACCGTCTCCGCGCACAGCCGTCCGGGAGATCCGGACACGGCGGCCCGCCAGGAGAACGTGCTGCGTGATCTCGTCGACCGCGCCCTCTGCCGTCCCGCGTGAGCGGGACCGGGCGGCGGGCCTGTGGGGAAACCGGTGGAGCCCGGCTGCGGGACGACCTCCGGGGGTCGGTTCCGGGCCGGGCTCCGTCGCGCCTGCGGGGGCGAACGGCTACTCGTCCTCGGGCTTCTCCGCCTCGTTGACTTCCTGCTCCAGGCCGAGCTGCTCGACGAGCCACTTGTCGAACTCGATCGCGGCCCGCACCCAGCTGACCGTCGACGAGACGAAGTGCTCCAGGCTGACGCCCGTGCCGATCAGCATCTGGGCCTCGCCGATCAGGCGGACCGTGCCGTCGTCATGGGTGTGGGTGTAGACCTTGGGCCACAGGGTGCGGCGGTTCCAGTCGTCGATCGACTCGAGGAGCGACTGCTTCTCCTCGATCCCGTGCGGCCGGTCGTAGAAGGTCCGCACGGAGAAGATCTGCTGGTCTCCCTCCCCGCGGAACATGAAGTAGGTACGGAACTGCTCCCACGGCGCCGCGAGGTCTCCCTCGTCGTCGACGACGTACTTGAGCTCCATCTGGTCGAGGAGCTGCTTCACGAGGTCCTGATCCGGGACGACGGGGCCTGCGGGGCCCTGGGGCTGCGGCTCCGGCTGCTGGCCCCCGAAGCTGGGAATCGAGGACGGGTCGATGGACATGCTGGGACACTCCTGCGGTCGTCTGGCGTCCGGCCGTGGATGGGAGACCAGACGTACGTCCCACCCTCTCTCTCTTGGCACGTGCCGGGCAACCTGCCTGGCCGAGGGGTCTCCCCACGCGCCGGTCTCCATGATCACATTTCGACGACCATGGAGACCGTACCCCTAGGGGGTATTACAGCGTCTTGCCCGTGGCCGGGCCCACCAGGAGACCCTCGTCGGCGCGGTCCACGCGGACCGTGTCGCCGTCCTTGATCTCGCCGGACAGGATCTCCTTGGCGAGCCGGTCGCCGATGGCGGTCTGCACCAGGCGGCGCAGCGGGCGGGCGCCGTAGGCCGGATCCATGCCCTCCTCCGCCAGCCAGGCCAGCGCCTCGGGGGTGACGTCCAGCGTGAGCCGGCGTTCGGCGAGGCGCCGGCCCAGCCGGTCGAGCTGCAGCGCGGCGATGCGCTCCAGCTCTGGCTTGGTCAGCGCGGAGAAGACGACCAGGTCGTCGAGGCGGTTGACGAACTCCGGCTTGAAGGAGGCGCGGACCACTTCCAGGACCTGTTCCTTCTTCTCCTCCTCGGTGGTCAGCGGGTCGACCAGGAACTGGCTGCCCAGGTTGGAGGTGAGGACCAGGATGGTGTTGCGGAAGTCGACCGTGCGGCCCTGGCCGTCGGTGAGCCGGCCGTCGTCGAGCACCTGGAGCAGGATGTCGAAGACCTCGGGATGCGCCTTCTCCACCTCGTCGAGCAGCACCACGCTGTACGGGCGGCGGCGCACGGACTCGGTGAGCTGGCCGCCCTCCTCGTAGCCGACGTAGCCGGGCGGGGCACCGACCAGGCGGGCCACGCTGTGCTTCTCGCTGTACTCCGACATGTCGATGCGGACCATCGCCCGCTCGTCGTCGAAGAGGAAGTCGGCGAGCGCCTTGGCCAGTTCGGTCTTGCCGACACCGGTGGGGCCGAGGAAGAGGAAGGAGCCGGTGGGGCGGTCGGGGTCCGCGATCCCGGCGCGGCTGCGGCGTACGGCGTCGGAGACCGCCCGTACGGCCTCGCTCTGGCCGATGAGCCGCTCGCCCAGCTCGTCCTCCATGCGCAGCAGCTTCTGCGTCTCGCCCTCCAGCAGGCGGCCGGCGGGGATACCGGTCCAGGAGGCGACGACGTCCGCGATGTCGTCGGAGCCGACCTCCTCCTTGACCATGGTGTCCTTGGCGACCTCCTCCTCCGCCTCGGAGGCGGCCTCCAGGTCGCGTTCCAGCCCGGGGATCTCGCCGTAGAGCAGCTTGGAGGCGGTGTCGAAGTCGCCCTCACGCTGGGCGCGTTCGGCCTGGCCGCGCAGTTCGTCGAGCTTCTCCTTCAGCTCGCCGACCCGGTTCAGGGACTGCTTCTCCTTCTCCCACCGGGCGTTGAGACCGCGCAGTTCCTCCTCCTTGTCGGCGAGGTCGCGGCGCAGCTTCTCCAGGCGCTCACGGGAGGCGGCGTCGGTCTCCTTGCCGATCGCCAGCTCCTCCATCTTCAACCGGTCCACGGCGCGCTGGAGTTCGTCGATCTCGACGGGCGAGGAGTCGATCTCCATGCGGAGCCGGGAAGCCGCCTCGTCGACGAGGTCGATGGCCTTGTCGGGCAGGAAGCGGGAGGTGATGTAGCGGTCGGAGAGGGTCGCGGCCGCCACCAGTGCACTGTCGGCGATCTGCACCTTGTGGTGGGCCTCGTAACGGCCCTTGAGACCGCGCAGGATGGCGATGGAGTCCTCGACCGACGGCTCGGCGACCAGCACCTGCTGGAAGCGCCGCTCCAGCGCCGGGTCCTTCTCGATCCGCTCGCGGTACTCGTCGAGGGTGGTGGCGCCGACCATGCGCAGCTCACCGCGGGCGAGCATCGGCTTGAGCATGTTGCCGGCGTCCATGGCGGAGTCGCCGCCGGCACCGGCGCCGACGACCGTGTGCAGCTCGTCGATGAAGGTGATGATCTGCCCGTCGGAGTCCTTGATCTCGGCGAGGACCGTCTTCAGCCGCTCCTCGAACTCGCCGCGGTACTTGGCCCCGGCGACCATCGCCCCCAGGTCGAGCGCGACCAGCCGCTTGTCCTTCAGCGACTCGGGCACATCGCCCTTGACGATCCGCTGCGCGAGTCCCTCGACGACGGCGGTCTTGCCGACGCCGGGCTCACCGATGAGCACGGGGTTGTTCTTGGTGCGGCGGGACAGCACCTGCACCACCCGCCGGATCTCCTGGTCCCGGCCGATCACCGGGTCGAGCTTGCCCTCGCGGGCGGCCTCGGTGAAGTCGGTCCCGAACTTCTCCAGGGCCTTGTACTGACCCTCGGGGTCGGCCGTCGTCACCCGACGGGCTCCTCTCGTCTGCTGGAAGGCTGCCTGCAGCTTCTTCGCGGTGGCGCCCTGGCCGGCCAGCACCTCGCCGGCCGCGCCGCCCTTCGCGGCGAGGCCGAGGAGCAGGTGCTCGGTGGAAAGGTACTCGTCGCCCAGGTCGCGGGCGCGGGACTGGGCGTCCGCGATGACGGCGAGCAGCTCACGGTTGGGCTGGGGCGGGGCGACGGTGGACCCGGCGACGCTCGGCAGCCCGGCGAGGGCCCGCTCGGCCCCGGAGCGTACGGCGGCCTGGTCGGCGTCGACCGCGGCGAGCAGGTCGGTGATGTTCTCGTTGTCCTGCCCTTCGAGCAGGGCAAGCAGCAGATGGGCCGGGGTGAGGTCGGGGTGTCCCCCGGTCAGGGCCCGATTGCCGGCTGCGTTGATCGCGTCCCGGCTCCGGTTGGTCAGCTCTGCGTCCACGTTCGCGTTCTCCTCCTTGCGATCACCGTTCAGCGGCCTTCAGGGCTGACTCGGCTTGGCTGACTCGGCCAGCGTACACAAACTTGAGTCTATTCCACTCAAGGTGGGGACGGGAGGTCCGGATGGCCCTCAACTCCGGGATTCCGGCTTCCGGCGCGGCCGGCATCCGCTCACGCGGACATGGACATGGACACGGGCACGGGCACGGACACGGACGCCGATACGGATCAGCAGACATGGGCGCGGACACGGACGTGCTCAACGCCACGAGGTGAGGCACACGCGGAGGAAACGTGAAGGCACGAGGCCGACGTGAAGGCACGAGGCCGACGTGAAAGGCGCGCGACGGACCCGCACGCGGGGGACGACAACCGCCGCTCGTGGGCGACACTGGAGGGGTGACGGCCCGTCACGCGGACCGGCCGAAAGCACGCGGCAGAGGTACGGGCAGGGCACCGCGGGCAGGTGCGGCCGGCACCGGATCCGGCGCGGGAGATCATGGAGAGCGCGCTCACGCGCGCGAGGGGGCAGGGGTGATGCCGCGGTGATGGTGCGTACCGTCCAACGACCGGTTCCGGCCATCACCGGACCCTGCCCATACCCGGAAATGTCCCCGAAAACTGCAGTGGCGGGGCCCGGTGTAGGTGTGCGCTCGCCCCCAACCGGGGGAGGGGGCCGCG
>NZ_JBHXQZ010000037.1:30196-69177 GCF_042717095.1 Streptomyces sp. NPDC058632
GTCGACGAGACCACAACCCCACCCCCCCGCCCCCCCCCCACCCCCCCCCCCGCCCACACCCAACAAACCACCCACAACCGCGCGGCCCCGCCCCGCCCCCCCCCCCCCCCCCCCCCCACTGCCGGGGGAAGCGCCTGCGCGATCTTTTACAACGGGGGAATCGCGTCAGGCACTGCGGGGGGTGGCCGAGATGGTCCGGGCAGCGGGGGAGTCGGACTCGGACTCCACCTGCTCATGGTCCCGTTGATCCAGGTTCACAAAGATCATTCCGTACCGGATGGCACACCGCACGGGCTGCGGCGCCCCACGGGGCCGCCGCAGGCACCGGTACGCCCGTACGTCCTGATCCTCGTCGCGCGTGACGACGACCGGTTCACCGAACACGGTCACCATCAGGGAGTCACCGCTGTGGGGGATGGCGGTGACCAGGTCGATGAAGTGCCATCCGGACCGGTAGGCGGTGGCCATCTCGCGGCGGAAGGATCGGTCGTCGGGAGGCGTGGTCATCACTCAGCCCCAACTACTGTCGTCCGCAGCCGTGGGATTGACCACACCCCAACTGCTGTCGCCCTCGGCCGTGGGAGTGACCACACCCCAACTGCTGTCGCCCTCGGCCACGGACTGGGCACTCACCGCCGGTCCCCGGTCGCCGTCCGCCCGCACGTCACCCTTCGTGCCGGCCAGGCCACTCAGCGCCCCGAAGGCCACGACGGCGGAGAATGCGGCGACAAGCACCGAGCGAAGCGTTCTCTTGCGCATAGTCGGCTTCGTCCTCACTCGAAGATCACCCTTTTCCCCCGTCAGGTACGACGATGGCTCATTCGGGCACGTCATGGCCACACAATCGGTGCATCATGTTCCTGCATGTTCAGGACCCTGTGGGGTGGAGATTTGATAATGAATCGGACTAATGAGGCACATCCCCATGCGGTCACCGAACTGTGCGAGGCCGGCAGCCGCCTCTACGCCGACGCCCTGCGCGCGGGCCGCATCGCCCGCACGGACGTGGAGCCCGCTCCCTGCCTGATGGAGCTCGCCCTGCTGCACCCCGACCCGGACGACCCCACCTGGCTGCGCCCCCTCTCCCCTGCGGTGGCCCTGGCCCACCGGCTCAACCCGCTGGAACGGGAGATCACCGAGCGCAGGCGGATGTCGATCGAACTGGCCGACGCCTTCGAACCGTTCATGGCCCTCAGCGCCCAGGCGACGATGACCACCCACTCGATCACGGTGCTGGAGGGCCTCGACCGGATAAACGCCGCCCTCGATCTTGCCACCGCGCAGTGCCGGTCCGAGATGCTCACCGTCCAGCCGGGCGGCCGTCGGCTGGAACACACCCTCGCCCAAGGGCTGGAGCGCGACCAGCAGCTGACCGAGCGCGGGGTGCGCATCCGGACCCTCTACCAGCACACCGCCCGCCACAGCCCCGAGACGCTGGCGTACGTGGCACGGTTCGGCACCGGCAGGGTGGAGTACCGCACCATCGACGAGCTCGTGGAGCGGCTCATCATCTGCGACGAGACCGTGGCCTTCATCCCCACCCGCGACGACCGTCAGGTCGCCCTGGAACTGCGCCACCCCGGCCTCGTCCGCTACCTGATCAAGGTCTTCGAGTTCATGTGGACCCGCGCGGTCCCCCTGAGTATGGGCGCCCCGTACGAACCGGCCTCGGACGGCCTCACGGACATCCAGCACTCCATCGCCAAACTCCTCGTGGAGGGCCACGTCGACGAGGCCATCGCCCGGCGCCTGGGGATGAACGTCCGCACCTGCCGCGCCCACATAGCCAAGCTGGCCTCCGCCCTCGGCAGTGGCAGCCGCGCCCAACTGGGCTACCTCATCGCCCAGTCGGGGATCCTCGAGCACGAATCCTGACGGGTGCCGCCGCCGCACCAGGCGGACCGTCCAGGCCCGCCTGGGCGATCCTGACGCCCAGCTGAGTGCGGCTGGCCGCGCCCAGCGTCTCCGACAGCCGGGCGATGTGGGCCCGGCAGGTGCGCACGCTGATCCCCAGCCGCTCCGCGATCACCGCGTCCTGGTGGCCCTCCGCCAGCAGCGCCGCGATGGACCGCTCCCGGTGCGAGATGCCCTCGATGCCGGTGTCGGGAAGCGGGGCGGCCAGTGGGAGGGCGAGCCGCCACAGCCGCTCGAAGACCGTGCTCAGGTACTCCACCAGCGCCGGATGCCGCAGCTCCAACGCCATCGAGCGCTCGGCGTTGGCGGGGATGAAGGCGACCGTGCGATCGAAGAGGATCAGCCGCTCGGTCACCTCGTCCAGCGTCCGCGCCTCCACCGCGTCACCCATCAGCTCCAGGTACGTGTGCAGCCCCTGGCCGTGCCGGGCCACATGCGTGTAGAGGTCCCGCATCCGCACCCCGCGCCCGCGCAGCGCCGTCGCCCGGTGCAAGCCCTCCGACAGCTCCGCCTCACGCCGGATGCCGCCGGGCTGGACCGTCAGCACCTCGGTGGTGCACGCCTGCGTCGCCTTGTCCATCGCGGCCTGGATACGGGCCACACCGTCCAGCACCCGGATCGCCGGCCCCTCCCCGGCCGAGGCGGCAGAGGCCTGCGGCGACTGCGCCCCGCGGTCGAGGCCGACGTACCACTCGAAGGCCTCGACGGCCGAACCCACCCGCCGATGGCTCGCGCTGACCTCGTCGTACATCCCCCGCAGCAGCCGGGTCATGACCTCCTGCGGGGCAGTCGGCACCAGCCAGTCCATGTCGTCGGGGTCCGGGTGCAGCAGGGCCAGGTCCAGGAGGCAGGGCACCGGCTCCGCGTCCCGGCGCGGCACCCGCCCGCGCCGTACGGCCCGGGAATACACGCGATCCCCGGCGTCGCACAGTCGGTCAGCACCGTGTGGGTGCTCGCCCGTCCCGCGCCCGGCCATTGCCCGTCCCACCCCCGGTTCAGCCACTTTCCGATGCGCCACTATGCGCGGACCCACCCGGCTCCGCAACACGGCTCCCGTCGCCGTGACCGCCGGAAACCACCGGTATGACCGTCTATCTCCGGGCCTCGCCTCGTCACATTGCAACAAACTGGCGGAGGACAGGCCCGGGTGAGCGGTGTCGGAGCGGCGTGCGCACGGCGGGGAACGCGGGGCGCGGAGAGGGCGGGAAGCCGGGGCGGGGGCCCGGAGACGCGTCGGGGAACAACACTGCCGGGGAGCGCGGCGATCCGCGCTCCCCGGCAGGACGGTCGAGGGCTACCGCAACCCGGCCTCGTCGCACGCCTCCTTGTAGGCGGCCGTGCAGATGTCCGACAGCTTGTAGATCTCGTCGGCGACGACCGTGTCCGCGATGTTCTCCTTGGTCAGGGCGACCACGGGCACGAGCTGCGCCGGAATGTCCTTGTGGGTGGGGCTGTCGACCCGCTCGTCGGTCAGCGCGTCGAACTGGATGCTCTTGCCCTGGACCCGCGCCACCGCGATCTCCGCGGCGTTGTCCGCCTCGGTCGGGTAGGACTTGTACACGCTCATGAACTGGTCGCCCAGGAGGATCCGCTGCACCGCGGCGAGTTCGGCGTCCTGGCCGGTGATCGGGGGCAGGTCGGTCACGCCGGCCGCCTCCAGGGCCTTGACGATGCCGCCCGCCATGCCGTCGTTGGCGGAGTAGACCGCGGCGATCTCGTCCGCACCGATCTCGGCGATCGCCTCGGCCATGTTGGCCTCGGCGTTCTCCGGCTTCCAGTCCTTGGTGTCGTAGGACTTGGCGATGGTCACCGCGCCCTTGAGCTCGGACATCGCCCCCGCCTTGAACTGCTTGGCGTTCGGGTCGGTCGGCGAGCCGTTCATCATGACGACCTTGCTGGTGATCCCGCCGTCGCCGCCGAGCGCCTCCAGCAGGGAACGGCCCTGGACCTCGCCGACCAGCTCGTTGTCGAAGGAGATGTACGCGTCGATCGGGCCCTCGGCCAGCCGGTCGTAGGCGATGACGGGGATGCCCGCGTCCTTGGCCTTCGTCACGTCCTCGGCGATGGCGTGCGCGTCGACCGCGTCCAGCACGATGACGTCGACCCCGTCCTCGATCATCTGCTGCATCTGGCTCGACTGCTTGCCCGGGTCCGCCTCGGCGTTGGCGTAGTCCACCTTGCCCTTGTCACTGGTGAGCTCCTCCACCTTCTTCTTGAAGATGGGGTAGTCGAACTGCTCGTACCGGGTGTTGGCCTTCTCCGGCAGCAGGAGCCCGATGGTGACGTCGTTCCCCTTGGTGGGGCTCGCTCCGTCACTGCTCCCCGTCGCGTTGAGTACGCCGCAACCGGCAAGCACGACGGACATCGAGGCGGCGGCGACTGATATGGCGATACGACGCATGCGGGAGCTCACTTCAGTACGTTTTGGACGTGGGCACAACATTGCGGCCCATGTGACTGAAAAGCCAACGCTCCAGCGACCACTGGCGTCAAGACCAACTACTTAACGAGATGAACACAGCACCGTGCGCTGAAGTCGTGTGGGCTCGGCGAAAGACTCGCACATAACCCCTACACACGCATACACGTGCTGCTCACAGCCGTGCGCGGGGCGTACGCCGGGGCGCACGAACGAAGAAGTGACGGGCCATCAGTCGTCCACGCGCAGGTGAGGCCCGGGGGTTCGGACGAACCTCCGGGCCTCACGCGACACTTCACTTTTGCGTCAAACGGAACTTCTCCGTCATATCGCAGCCTTCACACGGGGCCGTTTCCGTCACAGCGCCGCCCGCACCGGACCGACGCTTTCACGCCACCCGGCCGACCACCCGAACGAGGGCGGTCGGCGCCTGCCGTCAGTCGGGCTGCTGCTGGCGCTTGGGCCGCCACACCACCAGCGCGCTGGTCTGCTGCACCTCCTGGTACGGCACCAGGTCCCGGCGGTACGACGCGTGCACCGCCGCCTCGCGCTGGCGCATGGTCGCAGCCGCGCCGTCCAGCGCGCCCTCCAGGTCCGCCACCCGGGCCTGGAGCGCGGCGACCTGGTTCTCCAGTTCGATGATGCGCTTGATGCCGGCCAGGTTGATGCCCTCGGTCTGCGACAGCTGCTGCACCTGGCGGAGCAGCTCGATGTCACGGGCCGAGTAGCGGCGGCCCCGGCCGGCGGTGCGGTCCGGGGAGACGAGCCCCAGACGGTCGTACTGACGCAGCGTCTGCGGGTGCAGCCCGGAGAGCTGGGCCGCCACCGAAATGACGTAGACCGGGGTTTCCTGCGTCAGTTCGTACGGATTGCGTCGACGACCGTCCATCGCCCTCAAGCTCCCTTCGCGGCCTGGAACAGCTCCGCCCGCGGGTCGTCGTCCGCGGTCGCCTCGCGATACGCCTCCAGTGCGTCACGAGCCTTCCCCGGAAGGTCCTTGGGAACACTCACCTCGACGGTGACCAGCAGATCACCGCGCGAACCGTCCTTGCGGACCGCTCCCTTGCCCCGGGCCCGCATGGTCCGCCCGTTGGGTGTCCCCGGGGGGAGCTTCAGCGTGACCGGCGGACCGCCGAGCGTCGGGACGCGGATCTCACCGCCGAGCGCCGCCTCCGGATAGGTGACCGGGACGGTGACGGTGAGATTGTCGTCCTTACGGCCGAACACCGGGTGGCTGCCCACGTGCACGACCACGTAGAGGTCGCCCGCCGGGCCGCCGCGCTCGCCCGGAGCGCCCTTGCCGCGCAGCCGGATCCGCTGGCCGTCGCTGACCCCCGCGGGGATGCGCACCTGCATCGTCCGCGAGGACTTGGCCCGGCCGCTGCCCTTGCAGATGTCGCAGGGGCTCTCCGCGATCAGCCCGCGGCCCTTGCAGTCCGGGCACGGGTCGGTGAGCGAGAACCCGCCGCCGCTGCCCCGGGCGACCTGCCCGGTACCGACGCAGGTCGGGCACACGCGCGGTGTGCCGTTCTTGTCGCCGGTGCCCGAACAGGCCTTGCAGGCCTGCTGGGAGGACATCCGCAGCGGGACCGTCGCCCCCTCGATCGCCTCGGTGAAGCTCAGGGTGACCTCGGACTCGATGTCCTGGCCGCGCCGGGGCTGGGTGCGCGTGCCGCCCGCGCCGCCGCCGCCGCGGTTGAACAGGCCGCCGAAGACGTCACCGATCCCGCCGCCGAAGCCACCGGCGCCGGCCTGACCGCCGGCCTGACCACCGCCCTGGCCGCCCCCGAAGAGGTCACCCAGGTCGAAGTTGAACGACCCGGCACCGCCCGCCCCCGGCCCCGCGCGGAAACCACCGCTGCCGAAGAGCGAGCGGGCCTCGTCGTACTCCTTGCGCTTCTTGGGGTCGCCGAGGATGTCGTTCGCCTCGGAGATCTCCTTGAACCGCTCCTCCGCCTTGGCGTTGCCCTTGTTGGCGTCCGGGTGGTACTCGCGGGCGAGCTTCCGGTACGCCTTCTTGATCTCGGCCTCGGTGGCGTCCTGGGGGACGCCGAGAACCTTGTAGTAGTCCTTCTCGATGAAGTCCTTGGTACTCATCCCCGACGTCCCTCCTCTCCCGCCCTGCAGGCCGTCCCCGGCCTGCCTGCCCTGCCCGTCGTGCCCGCCCGCGCCGGCGTGCTCGCGCCGGCCGGGGCGTCAGCCCTCCTGGGGGCCACCGGTCTCCTTTTCGTCCGCCGCCGCCTCGGCGCCCTCCTCGGCCGGCTTGCCCGGCTGGGCACCCGGCTGCGGCTCGGCTACGGCCACCCGCGCGGGGCGGATGGTGCGCTCGCCGATGCGGTACCCGGGCTGCAGGATCGCCACGCACGTCGTCTCCGTGACGTCCGGGGCGTAGGAGTGCATCAGGGCCTCGTGGATCGTCGGGTCGAAGGGCTCGCCCTCCTTGCCGAACGTCTGCAGGCCCAGCTTCGCCACGGTCGCCTCCAGCGACTCGGCGACGGACTTGAACCCGCCGACCAGCTCGCCGTGCTCCCGCGCGCGGCCGATGTCGTCGAGCACGGGCAGGAAGTCGGTCATGAGGTTCACCGAGGCGAGCTCCTTGACCGCGATCCGGTCGCGCTCGACCCGGCGGCGGTAGTTCTGGTACTCGGCCTGGAGCCGCTGGAGGTCCGCGGTGCGCTCACCGAGCGCCGAACGCACCTGGTCCAGCTGGGCCACCAGACCCGCATCGGGACCCGAGTCCCCGGCCGGGGCCGCCGCCTCCTCCGTGGAGGGGTCGGCGGCCTTCGGCTCGGCGTCATCGGCCGGAACGCCTGAGGGGACGTCGGGCTGCTGCGACTGTTCGTCGAAGCCCGGGGTCTCCTCGGTCACGCCGCACCGTCCTTACGTTCGTCGTCCACGATCTCGGCGTCGACCACGTCGTCGTCCGCCTTGGCCCCGCCGGCACCCGCGTCGGCCCCGGCAGCGCCGCCCGCGGCCTGGGAGGCCTGCGCGTCGGCGTACATGGCCTGGCCCAGCTTCTGGGAGACGGCCGCGACCTTCTCGGTGGCGGTGCGGATCTCGGCGGTGTCCTCGCCCTTGAGCTTCTCCTTCAGCTCGGCGACGGCCGACTCGACCTCGGTCTTGATCTCACCGGGGACCTTGTCCTCGTTGTCGGCGAGGAACTTCTCCGTCTGGTAGACGAGCTGCTCGCCCTGGTTGCGGGACTCGGCGGCCTCACGGCGCTGGTGGTCCTCCTCCGCGTACCGCTCGGCCTCCTCACGCATGCGGTCGACCTCGTCCTTCGGGAGCGAGGAGCCGCCGGTGACGGTCATCTTCTGCTCCTTCCCGGTGCCGAGGTCCTTCGCCGTGACGTGCATGATGCCGTTGGCGTCGATGTCGAAGGAGACCTCGATCTGCGGGACGCCGCGCGGCGCCGGCGGCAGACCGGTCAGCTCGAACATTCCGAGCTTCTTGTTGTACGCCGCGATCTCGCGCTCGCCCTGGTAGACCTGGATCTGCACCGACGGCTGGTTGTCCTCGGCCGTGGTGAAGATCTCGGAGCGCTTCGTCGGGATCGTGGTGTTGCGCTCGATCAGCTTGGTCATGATGCCGCCCTTGGTCTCGATACCGAGGGACAGCGGGGTGACGTCGAGCAGCAGGACGTCCTTGACCTCGCCCTTGAGGACACCGGCCTGGAGCGAGGCGCCGATGGCGACGACCTCGTCCGGGTTCACACCCTTGTTGGCCTCCTTGCCGCCGGTCAGCTCCTTGACGAGCTGGGCGACGGCGGGCATACGGGTGGAGCCACCGACGAGAACGACGTGGTCGATCTCGGACAGCGCGATACCGGCGTCCTTGACCACGTTGTGGAACGGCGTCTTGCAGCGCTCCAGCAGGTCCGCGGTCAGCTGCTGGAACTGGGCGCGGGTCAGCTTCTCGTCGAGGTGCAGGGGGCCCTCGGCGGAGGCGGTGATGTAGGGCAGGTTGATCGTGGTCTCGGTGGACGAGGACAGCTCGATCTTGGCCTTCTCGGCGGCCTCACGGAGGCGCTGGAGCGCCATCTTGTCCTTGCCCAGGTCCACGCCGTGCCCGGACTGGAACTGCTTGACCAGGTAGTCGACGACGCGCTGGTCCCAGTCGTCACCACCGAGGTTGTTGTCGCCGTTGGTGGCCTTCACCTCGACGACGCCGTCGCCGATCTCGAGCAGCGAGACGTCGAACGTACCGCCACCGAGGTCGAAGACCAGGATGACCTGCTCGTCCTTGTCGAGGCCGTACGCCAGGGCGGCGGCCGTCGGCTCGTTGACGATGCGCAGCACGTTCAGGCCCGCGATCTCGCCGGCCTCCTTGGTCGCCTGGCGCTCCGCGTCGTTGAAGTACGCCGGGACGGTGATGACCGCGTCGGTCACCTTCTCGCCCAGGTACGCCTCGGCGTCCCGCTTCAGCTTCTGGAGCACGAAGGCGCTCATCTGCTGCGGGTTGAAGTCCTTGCCGTCCAGGTTGATCTTCCAGTCGGTGCCCATGTGGCGCTTGACCGACCGGATGGTCCTGTCGACGTTGGTCACGGCCTGACGCTTGGCCACCTCACCGACCAGCACCTCGCCGTTCTTCGCGAAGGCGACGACGGAAGGCGTGGTCCTGGCGCCCTCGGCGTTGGTGATGACGGTGGGCTCACCGCCTTCCAGAACGCTGACGACGGAGTTAGTCGTGCCCAGGTCGATGCCGACCGCACGTGCCATTTCGATTCCTCCAACTGACTTGAGTGGAACAGACTCAAGCATGCCTGACGTCCGGCGCGGGGTCAACAGAGCTGAGTCGTCCGGACTCAACTCTTATCCGGTCCTTACGCGCAACCAGGCGCCGACCTGCGGTTCCGCGAAGCTCCGCGGGCAAGCGAGGCGGGAGCCACCCCCGGGAGCGAGGGTCGTCGGCGTCACCCGGGGCGGCCCCGACGGCAGCACGGCAGAGGCCGCGGCGGTACCGGCGGCACCGGCGGCGGCCCGCGGGCCGCCGCCGCAGGGGCATGCGGACGCACGTGTGCGTCAGAGATATAGGTTAGTGGCGTATGCCCCGCTTTGAAGGTCGTCACACGGCCGCATCCGGAACGCCTGCCAAGGCAAGCCTCAGCGACTCAGATCACCCCGTGCCCGGCTACAGTGCGGCTGGGGTTGGGGGTAGTCTCGGACGGACTGCATAAGTTACCGCTTAGTAATGTCGGGAATCCCGTGGCAGGAGCCCCCGACGAAACCCTCGCAGGCCCGAGGAGCCCCCATGCAACTCGCCGCGATCATCGTGTCGCTGGTCCTGACCGTGATCGGCGTTGCCCTGCTCGCACGCGCGATCGGCCAGTTCGTCCGGTACTTCAAGCTGGGCCAGCCGGTCCCGGCCGGTACCCGGACCGACAATCCCTACCAGCGCAGTGTGACCCTGGCGAAGGAGTTCCTCGGCCACACGCGCATGAACCGGTGGGGCATCGTCGGCATCGCCCACTGGTTCGTGGCCGTCGGCTTCCTGACGCTGCCGCCCACCCTCGCCCAGGCCTTCGGCCAGCTCTTCCAGGCCGACTGGGTGCTGCCGGTCATCGGCGGCTTCCTGCCGTTCGAGATGTACATCGAGTTCATCGGTGTGATGACCGTGCTCGGCATCGCCGTGCTCATCGTCATCCGGCTGCTGAGCCTGCCGTCGCGCCCGGGCCGCAAGTCCCGCTTCGCCGGCTCCAAGTCGGGTCAGGCGTACTTCGTCGAGTACGTCATCCTCACCATCGGCCTCGCCATCTACGTGCTGCGCGGCCTCGAGGGCGCCCTGCACCACGTGGACGGCTACGAGGCGGCGTACTTCGCCTCGTACCCGCTGGTCATGGCCTTCGACGGCCTGTCCGTCGAGACGCTGCAGAACCTGGTCTACCTGGTCGCCATGATCAAGATCGGGACCTCGTTCGTGTGGATGATCGTGGTCTCGCTCAACACCAACATGGGTGTGGCCTGGCACCGCTTCCTCGCCTTCCCGAACATCTGGTTCAAGCGCGAGGCCGACGGCGGCACCGCCCTCGGCGCCCTGCAGCCGATGACGTCGGGCGGCAGGCCGATCGACTTCACCGACCCCGGCGACGACGACGTCTTCGGCGTCTCCCAGGTCGAGCAGTTCTCCTGGAAGGGCCTGCTGGACTTCTCCACCTGCACCGAGTGCGGCCGCTGCCAGTCGCAGTGCCCCGCCTGGAACACCGGCAAGCCGCTCTCCCCCAAGCTGCTGATCATGTCGCTGCGCGACCACGCGCACGCCAAGGCCCCCTACCTGCTGGCCGGCGGCGGCAAGAGCATGGAGGGCGAGGAGAAGGCGAGCGAGGAGCAGCTGAAGGACGTGCCCGCCGCGGCACTGGCCGAGGCCGAGCGGCCGCTCATCGGCACCCTCGAAGCCGCGTCCGACAGCGGCTTCGCCGCGGGCGGGGTCATCGACCCCGACGTCCTGTGGTCCTGCACCACCTGCGGCGCCTGCGTCGAGCAGTGCCCGGTCGACATCGAGCACGTCGACCACATCGTCGACATGCGCCGCTACCAGGTGATGATCGAGAGCTCCTTCCCGTCCGAGGCGGGCACGATGCTCAAGAACCTGGAGAAGAAGGGCAACCCCTGGGGCCTGGCCAAGAAGCAGCGCCTGGAGTGGACCAAGGAGGTCGACTTCGAGATCCCGGTCGTCGGCAGGGACATCGAGGACCTGTCCGAGGTCGAGTACCTGTACTGGGTCGGCTGCGCCGGCGCCCTCGAGGACCGCGCCAAGAAGACCACCAAGGCCTTCGCCGAGCTGCTGCACATCGCGGGCGTCAAGTTCGCGATCATGGGCGGCGACGAGAAGTGCACCGGTGACTCCGCCCGCCGCCTCGGCAACGAGCCCCTGTTCCAGGAGCTCGGCATGGAGAACGTCATGTCGCTGAACATGGCCTTCGGCGAGGAGACGGACGACGACGGCAACGTCACCGAGGAGACGAAGAAGCCGAAGGCGGCGAAGAAGATCGTCGCCACCTGCCCGCACTGCCTCAACACCCTCGGCAACGAGTACCCGCAGCTCGGCGGCGACTACGAGGTCATCCACCACACCCAGCTGCTCCAGCACCTGATCGACGAGGGCAAGCTGATCCCGGTCACCCCGGTCGAGGGCCTCATCACCTACCACGACCCGTGCTACCTGGGCCGGCACAACAAGATCTACACGCCTCCGCGCGAGATCATCGCCAACGTCCCGGGCCTGCGCAACGAGGAGATGCACCGCCACAAGGAACGCGGCTTCTGCTGCGGCGCCGGCGGCGCGCGGATGTGGATGGAGGAGCGGATCGGCAAGCGCATCAACGACGAACGCGTCGACGAGGCCCTCGCCCTGAACCCCGACATCGTCTCCACCGCCTGCCCGTTCTGCCTCGTCATGCTGACCGACTCGGTCAACGGCAAGAAGAACGACGGCAAGGCCAAGGAGTCCATCCAGGTCGTCGACGTCGCCCAGCTGCTGCTGGAGTCCGTCAAGACGCCGCTCGACCCCGCCGGTGAGGCGGAGAGCGAGAACACCCCGGAACCCGAGCCGGTGAAGTAACCGGCCCGGCCCCTCCTCCAGCGCCCCGTCCCGGCTCCGGCCGGCGGCGGGGCGCTGTCGTCGTCCCGGGCGTCCGTCCCGGGCATCCGTCCCGGGCACAGCCGCGTGGTACGGGACGACGACCTCACGCCCGTCGGCACCCGCCGCACATCCGTCCCCCACATTCGCCATGTCCACGTACAACCCTCCCCGCCCCTCGCCGGTCTCCTTGGCGGTGATCACCGGGTGATCACCCAGTGACCGCCCGGTGAACTCGTGCCCCATCCAGGACGAGTACGGGTGAATCACCGCATCAGCACGGGACGCCGCAGCCGGCGGCCGTCCCGCACAGGGCAGGAGACCCATGCGCAAGAAGCTCAGCATCACTCTGGCGACCGCCACCGCGGCCGCGCTCACCGGCGGTCTGCTCGTCGCCACGGCCGGACCCGCGGCCGCCGCCCCGGGCCTCGACAGCGACTTCAACGGCGACGGCTACCGGGACGTCGCCGTCACCGCCCCCCTCGCCTCCGTCAACGGCAAGTCCAAGGCCGGGGTCGTCACCATCCTGTACGGCTCCCCGGGCGGCGCCGGCGCCAAGAAGATCCAGACCCTCAGCCAGAACAGCGCCGGCGTCCCGGGCGCCGCCGAGACGGGCGACCAGTTCGGCGCCCACACCGCACCCGGCGACTACAACGGCGACGGCTACGCCGACCTGGCCGTGGGCGCGCCGGGCGAGGACGCGGGCTCGGACACCGACGGCGGCACCGTGGTCATCCTGTGGGGCGGCGCCGGCGGCCTGTCCGGCGGCACCACGGTCTCCGACCCGACCCGCTCCACCCACGACTGGTTCGGCCAGGTGGTCGCGGCCGGCGACTACAACGGCGACGGCCGGGACGACCTCGCGATCGCGTCCGACATCAACAAGGTCGACATCTACCGCGGCGGCTTCACCAAGTCGGGCTCCACCGGAGGCCGCTACAGCGTCACGGCCCCCATCCTCAAGGTGCCGGGCCTGGACATCTTCAACCTCACCCCGGGCGACATCGACGCCGACGGCCGTACCGACCTGGTCGTGGACGGCTACGAGGGTGACAGCGACGGCGAGTACTCGTACAACGCCAACTACTGGCTGCCCGGCTCCTCCTCCGGTGTGACGACGTCGGGCGCGCAGAAGCTGCCCGCCGGGATCATCTCCGACATCGGCGACGTGGACGGCGACGGCCGCGGCGACATCGTCATCGGCAACGGCTGGGACGCCGGCACGAACAGCGCGGGCGTCGCCAAGGGCGGAGCCGTCGAGATCGTCTACGGGACGGCGGGCGGCCCCGAAGGCGCCGCCGAGACCATCAACCAGAACACGGCGGGCGTCCCCGGCAGCAACGAGACCGGAGACAGCTTCGGCCACGAGGTCTCCCTCGGCGACATCAACGGTGACGGCCACGACGACCTCGTCGTCGGCGCGCCGGGCGAGGACCTGCACGGGGTCAAGGACGCCGGCATGGTCTCCGTGATCTACGGCTGGAGCGGCGGCCTCCGCGAGACCGGCTCCCAGGCCCTGGAACAGAACACCCCCGGCGTCCCCGGCGGCGGCGAGGAGGGCGACGGCTTCGGCGGCGAGGTCCTCCTCTCCGACGTCACCGGCGACGGAAAGGCCGACCTCACGGTCGGTCTCCCCTGGGAGAACGCGAGCGACGGTTACGCCGTCGTCTTCGACTCCGACGGCACGAAGATCGACCCCGCCGGACGCGGCATCGGCCTGACCTCCGCCGGCATCTCCTCGGCCGGCACCCCGCTGTTCGGCTTCCACATCAACGGCTGACGCCGCCCCACCGGCCGGTCCCGCCAGCCGGCGGCCGGTCCGTCCTGCGTAGGACCGCACCCCTACGCAGGACGGAGAGCGGAGCTGACTCCCCCTTAGGGGATGTCACAGCTCGGCCGCAAAGCCGGGCCCGAAACCCCGGGCCCGGCACACGGCCCGCCGGGACCAGGTACGTTCGACAACGTGGCTGGATTCAGGATCGGACGCGGCCGGGACAACAACGGCGCTCCTCACGCGCGACCGCAACACCCCCCGTACGGACAGCAGACGCCGCCGGGGCCGTCGTACGGCTCCCCGCAGGCGCCTCAGCCGTACCCGCCCCAGCAGCCGCCCCACGGCAGAGGCGGCAACGGCGGTGGTGGCAATGGCGGCGGTGGCGGCGGCAACGGGGGCGGCTGGCCGCAGATGAACCGCGGCCCGGGCGGACCGGGCGGCGGCTACGGCGGCCCGCACGGCCCCGGGCGCGGCGGCGGACACGGTGAGCCCGAATACTTCGGCGACGGCGGCGCCTACCCTCCCGGCGCCCACGCCCCGCACTCCCCCCATGCCCCGCACGACCCCTACGCGGCCAACAACCCGGGCCACACCCAGGCCTTCCAGGTCAGCGACGACCACTACCACGGCGACGCGGCCCCCCTGCCGGGTCCGGTGGGGCCCCGGCTGCGCTGGAAGGACCTGCTCAAGGGCATCGTCACCGCCCCCGACCGGACCTTCCTGCAGATGCGCGACTACACGGTGTGGGGCCCCGCCCTCGTCGTGACCTTCCTCTACGGCCTCCTCGCGGTCTTCGGCTTCGACGGCGCCCGTGAGGAGGCGATCAACGCCACCATCACCAACGCCATACCGATCGTCCTGATGACGGCCGTGGCGATGGTGATCAGCTTCCTCATCCTGGGCGTGGTCACCCACTCCCTGGCCCGCCAGCTCGGCGGCAACGGGAACTGGCAGCCCACGGTCGGCCTGTCCATGCTGATCGCGTCCCTCACGGACGCCCCGCGCCTGATCCTGGCGATGTTCGCGAGCGGCGACGCCACGTTCGTCCAGATCGTCGGCTGGGCCACCTGGGTCGCGGGCGGCGCGCTCCTCACCCTGATGGTCAGCCGCTCCCACGACCTCCCCTGGCCGAAGGCCCTGGGCGCCTCGGCGATCCAGCTCCTGGCCCTGCTGTCACTGATCAAGCTGGGCACGCTGTAGCAGCGAGCAGCACACGAGGAAGGGGGCTCCCGGCCGGGGGCCCCCTTCCTCCTTCCGCAGCTCTACGCGTCGAGAACCTGCCCGGCCCGCCTGACGACGGGCGGCTGCACGGACCACGGAAAGTCGATCCACTCATCGGTCCGCTTCCAGACGTACTCGCACTTCACCAGCGACTGCGTCTTCTCGTACACGACGGCGCTGCGCACCTCGGCGACGGCGTCGAGGCAGAAGTCGCGGACGAGCTTGAGCGTCTTGCCGGTGTCGGCGACGTCGTCGGCGATCAGGACCTTCTTGTCGGTGAAGTCGACGAGGTTAGGCACGGGCGCCAGCATGACCGGCATTTCCAACGTCGTCCCCACGCCGGTGTAGAACTCGACGTTCACGAGGTGGAGGTTCTTGCAGTCGAGGGCGTAGGCGAGCCCGCCGGCGACGAAGACACCGCCACGGGCGATGCTCAGCACGACGTCGGGCCGGTACCCGTCGTCGGCGATGACCTGCGCGAGCTCACGCACGGCCACACCGAACTGCTCGTACGTGAGGTTCTCCCGCACGCCGCTCACACCTGGGTCCGGTGGAAGTTGAGGAAGGACCGCGAGGCGGTGGGCCCGCGCTGCCCCTGATACCGGGACCCGTACCGCTCACTGCCGTACGGGAACTCGGCGGGCGAACTGAGCCGGAACAGACACAGCTGGCCGATCTTCATACCGGGCCACAGCTTGATGGGGAGCGTGGCGAGGTTCGACAGCTCGAGGGTCACGTGCCCGGAGAAGCCGGGGTCGATGAACCCGGCGGTCGAGTGCGTGACGAGCCCGAGCCGCCCCAGCGAACTCTTCCCTTCGAGCCGCGACGCGAGATCGTCCGGGAGCGAGATGACCTCGTACGTGCTGGCCAGCACGAACTCACCGGGATGCAGGATGAACGGCTCGTCCCCCTCCGGCTCGACGAGCCGGGTCAGATCGGCCTGCTCGATGGAGGGGTCGATGTGCGGGTAGCGGTGATTCTCGAACACCCGGAAGAAGCGGTCGAGGCGCACGTCGACACTGGACGGCTGCACCATGGATTCGTCATAGGGATCGATCCGTACCCGCCCGGCGTCGATCTCGGCCCGGATGTCCTTGTCTGAGAGAAGCACCCCCCGAGGATACGCAAGACGCGCAGGCCGGCCACCATCGCGCCGCCCCACGCGCCCACGCCCCAGGTGTGCCGTCCCGGCCCGCGGCAGGTCTCACGACCCCGAACCGGGACGCAGTCCTCCCCGCCCGCCTACCGCTTCTCGAAGGCCACCGGTACGACGCTGCGAAGCCGCGCACAGCGCGGACAGCGCAACAACCGGACGGGACCGAGTCGCTCGGCCTGCTGCATCGGGAACGAGGTGGCGGTAAACACGTGCCCATCGGCACAGCGGACGACGGTGCGCTGCATCAAGTCCAAGAGTCCCTTCCCCAAGAACCGCATCTGGCTTCCTGCCCTGACGACAAAAGCCACGTTACGGGATCAAGGAGACGGCCCTGCAGGCGGCACTCCACACCCGCCCACCCTCACTCAGGGCCCCCACCGTACGCCCCAACTTCAGCCCTCCGCACCCGCTTCCACCTCTGAAGCACCATCAGGCCCCCGGGTACGGGAAACACCGGGGACCTGGCATGGGGTACAGTGGGCGAGCATCCGGACACCGGTCGAGGCAGGTGTTCTGGATCACAAGCGGGTGTAGTTTAATGGTAGAACATCAGCTTCCCAAGCTGAGAGCGCGAGTTCGATTCTCGTCACCCGCTCCAAGCGAAACCCCCGGGTCAGTGACCCGGGGGTTCTTTGTTGTCTGGACCAGCGAGCGGGCTGCGCACCACAACCGCACCATAAGGACGCGCTACCCGTCGGCGGCCTTGTCGTTGTGGTGCGGGTGGTCGCCGGTGTGGTTCTTCGCACGCTCGGCACGGACCATGCCGTCGAGCCCGGCCGCCACGTCGCGCTGCCGCTCCTCGTCGGAGTGCTGATAGATCAGCGCGGCCTTCTCGGACGACTGGCCGGCGCGGACCATCGTGTCCTTGAGAGTGGCGCCGGAACGGGTCGAGAGCGTGTGCCCGGTGTGCCGGAGATCGTAGAACCGGAAGCCGTCGGGCAGACCGGCGACCGTGCGCGCCCGCCGCCACTTCCGCCCGAACGAGGTGCGCCGGAAGGGCGCCCCCTTCTCCCCGACGAAGACCAGCCCGTCCGGCCCCTTCTCGGCGAACCAGGCGAGATGCTGCCGCACCTCCTTGTGCAGGAAGGCCGGGAGGACGACGGCCCGCACGCCCGCATCGGACTTCGTCCCGCCGGGAGCGCGCCTGCCGTTGGTCCGTTCCGGCTCGGCGACCCGGACGCGGATCACCATGCGGTCGAGGTCAACGTCCCGACGGCGGAGGCCGGCCAGTTCCTCGGGACGCATCGGACCGTAGGCACCGAGGTAGACCATGAGCCGCCAGCGGATGCCGATCGCGTCGGCGAGGGCGTCGACCTGGGCGACGGTGGCGATACGCCGTTCAGCGGCCGATTCCTTGCCCGCGCCCTTGATACGGCAGGGGTTGCGGCTGATCAGATCGTCGTCGACAGCCGTCTCAAGGATGCCCTTGAGGAGGCGGTACGACTTGGCGACGGTCGTCTTGGCGGCGGTGGTGCGCAGCCTCTCAGCACGCCACTCGCGCACGCGGGGTGCGGTGATCTCGTCCAGGTCGAGCGCGCCGAAGGTCGGGAGGATGTGCAGGCGCAGGAGGTGGCGGTACAAGTCCTCGGTACGGACCGCCAACTCTCGTTCCTCGACCCACTTCTCGGCGTACGTGCCGAAGTTGACCGCACCGGCGTCGGGTGCACGCCAGTCCCCGCGGCTGAGGTCGGCTTCGACCTGGGACAGCCAGACCTCTGCGTCCTTCTTCGTCTCGAAGGTCTCTTCCGCACGAATGCGCTCGCCATCGGGACCGAGGTAGGAGGCAGTCCAGCGACCGGAGCGGTACTGACGCACCGCGCCGAAGCGGCGACGCCTGCCCTTCTTGTTGGCCATCAGGCAGCCCTCCGGTAGGTCGTCCGGCGGACGCGGACCGGTTCGACCGTCCGGGCCCGGAGGAAGTCGTCGACCGCGCTCTCGGGGATGCGGACGTGACGGCCCACCTTCACGTACCGGATGCGCCGCTCCTCGATGAGGCGACGGGGGAAGCGGGACGTGGTGCCGAGCAACTCGGCGACCTGGTCGACGGAGAGATGACGCTCAGCCACGGGTGGGCTCTCCTTCCGTTCCGGGTCCGGGGGCGAGGGTTTCGGTGAGCCAGGCTTCGGTGTCGGTGAGGCCGGTGCCGGCGTAGACCCAGTGGGCGAGGACGAGGGTGGTCGTGTCCGGGCCGTCCTCGTGTGCGGCTGCTGCTGTGGCTTGGGCGCGGCGGTATTCGGCGCGTGCGGTGCGCAGGGCGCCGAGGGTGGTGGAGTAGCGGCGGGATTTGGTGGAGAAGTGGCCGCGGAAGCCGAGCATGTGGGCCCAGGCGCGCAGGCGGAGGTGTTCGAGGTCTTTGCGTGCGCCGAGGGTCCAGGCGGTGCGGATGAGGCGGCGGGCGTGGTCGGTGATGTCGAGCTGGGCGAGTTCGGCGAGGAACTTCAGCGGCCGGTCCAGAGCTCCCGTGGCGGTTTCGGCGCCCTTGGTGGCGTACTTGGCGATGTACGCGGCCACGGCGCGTTCGGTCAGCTCCTGGCCGCCGTCGAAGTCGGCCGAGCGGATGGTGCGGACGTCGAGCTGTCGGCCGAAGGCGAAGGTGTGTGCCCGGCCGTCGATGGTCGGGCCGTCGACGCGGGCGGCGGTGGCGGCGGCGCGGATGGCGTCGGCGAGCAGCTCGGCGGTGGCCCAGGCCGGGGGCGGGGTGTCGCCGCCACCAGGGCCGTCGATGCGAATCACGGCGTGGAAGTGGACCGCGCCGCGCTTCTGGTACTCGGCGACCTTGGCGAAGGACACCCGGGCGTGCTCGCGAAAGTCGCGTTGGGTCAGGCCGGCCCGCTTGGCGACCTCCCGGCGCAGGTAGATCGAGAAGCGCCGCCACAGGAGGCCGGCGTGCGCGTTCCACAACACGGCCGTCTCGTAGTCGTAGGTGTCGGGGTCGAGGGCGGTGCCGAGGGCGGGGTCGTCGGGGTGGTGGAGGGTGCCGCAGCGGCAGGGGCGGACGGTGCGGACGGGGCCGGTGGGGCGGTTGTGGACCGGGCCGAAGCCGGGGGCGGTGAAGGTGGCGAAGACGCGGGGGTGGGCGGCGACACGTTCGGGCACGCCTTTGCCGCCGCGCAGGCCGCTGGTGATCAGGTGGAAGGTATCGCGGCGGTAGACCTCTGCGCAGGCCGGGCAGCGTGTGGTGCGGCGGTTGTTGCAGCGAACCAGGAGGTGACCGGCGGGGAGGGTGGTGGAGTCGAGGTGGTGCAGGCGGTTGCCGATCTCGCCGGTGCGGGTGTCGACGGCGTACTCGGTGCGGTGGCCGTCGAGGCGGATCGGGTGGGTGCAGCCGCCCAGGCCGGAGAGCTGGTGGGCGAGCTGGGGGAGGTTGCCGGTTGAGGCTAGCTTGGAGAGTTCCGCCAGCGGGGGCGGAGTCTGCCGGGTGATGATGGGGGTTCCTTTCGGCTGTTACGGCGGTTGGGAGGGGCGGCCCCGGGGCGGCGGGATGCTTGGCGGCTTGTTGCCGCCCCGGTGGCCGGTCAGCGCTTGGTCGCGCTGGTGACGAGGGAGCGCAGGACGACGGCGGCGACGGCCACCGAGACGGCCGTGACGGCGACCGCCGCCAGGAGCGCGGTGAGGACGACGCCGACGACGACCACGGCGGCGACCGGGCCCACGTACGGGGCGAGGGCGCGGCCGGCGGAGGGCGCCGGGTCGTGGGTGTGGTGGTGGGTGAGAGTGGTCGGGGTCGGGACGTCGGGCAGCTTGGGACGGAACACGGCGGATCTCCTTGTCAGTCGTGGGTGCCGTTGATGACGTCGACCCCGGAGCGGGTGCCGGAGTCGATGAGCGGGGCGAGGACGGTCCGGGAGAGCAGGAAGCCGAAAAGCGCGATCACGACGACGATCCAGACACGGACGCCGAGGAAGCGGACCGCGCCCCAGGCGATGAGGCCCAGGACCAGGACGAGCGGCAGTGAGACGGTCACGAGGGCTCCCTCAGCGGACGCGACAGCGGTGGGTTCGGGCGGCGAGTTCGGCGGCGGCGCGGTTGTCGTAGTCGGCGGAGAAGCCGCAGCGCGGGGCCGTGCAGGCGGCGGTGTGCTTCTCGCGGCCCCGGTCGTCGTAGTAGGTGGCGACCTGGACGGGGCCGATGCGGACGGCGCGGCGGAAGCGTGGTGTGCGGGGCATCAGGGCAGCTCCTTCGGGCCCTCGTGGTGCTCGCCGGTGAAGTCGGTGACGTGGTCGAGGAGCCAGCGCCGGATCTCCTCGCCCTCGTACTCGTCGGCGGTGAGGATCACGGGTTCGGCGATGAGCATCGCTTCGGTGAGGCGGTTCTGACGGGTCAGCTCGGCGGCGCGGTTGAGCGCGCGGAGCGTGGACGGGCGCACGGTCGGGGGTCCTCCGTTGATCAGGTGAGGTGTGCGGCGATGGCTTCGGCGAGCGGCATCGGGACGCCGAGCCGGGCACGAAGGGTTGAGGTGTCGATGGCAGCGCCGGTCCGTGTCCGGTGTTCGTCGGCGACCTTGCGGGCCAGGGCGACGAGCGCCGGCGGGACGGACGCGGGGGCAGGTGCGGGTGCGGGTGCGGTGGGCAGCTCAGGGGCTGTCGGCGCGGCCGGATCTTCGGTCTCTGGGCGCCCGGTCGTCTCCGCTTCCGGTGCCGTCGGTGTCTTCGGTGCCTCGGGGAGCGTCCGTGTGCCGTGGGCGAGCAGGGTTCCGCCGAGGAAGGCGACCGCGGGCCATCCGGCGACGAGGATGCGCAGCCAGGCCGGAACGTCGTGCAGGTCGAGGAGGCCGGCGGTCGCGACGTTGGCGCCGAGGGAGGCGACCAGGGCGACGAGGAACCAGCACCAGGCCGACGCCTTCGCACCGCCGGTACGGAGCCGGTGCCAGGCGGCGACGAGGAGCAGGTCGACGGAGACCGGGTAGGCCCACGCCTTCCATCCGTCCTGTCCGGCAGCGGCGGCGAGGTCGTGGAGGTGCGCGAAGGACAAGGCTCCGGCGATGACGGCCTGGACGAGGACCGCGTCCGCGCGCACGGCGGTGAGGCGGGCCATCAGGCCGACTCGTCGGGGAAGAGGCCCGGCGGAGGCTCGGGCAGTGACACGGCCAGCGCCGGGCCCACAACCTCTACGAAGGCCGCGTCAGCGCCGGGCGTCTCGGCGTAGGTGGCGAGGTGGCCCAGCAGGAGCACGGTGCGGGCGAAGTCCTCGCAGTCGGGGCACACGGTGGGTGTCTCCTTTCTTGAGGCATGGCGGGGGTAGGGACTCGGCGCGGGACGGCCGCGCCAGCCGTGGAAGGGGTGCGGGCTACGGGGCCGGGTGCGGTGCGGGCACGGGCCGGGGCGACTGCGCGGGCACGACCGGGGCCAACGGCCGGAAGGGCGCGAGCGCCGGTACGTCGGGGGTGAGGAGGGACGCGGCGCGGCAGGTGGCCGCGGCTTCAGCGAGGGTCAGGTGCGGGGTGCGGATGCGGGACCAGCCGCCGGAGGTGTCGCCGACGGCGGCGAGGCCGGGCCGTTCGGCGGGGATGGAGCAGGCCGCGTACACGGCTTCCGGGGCGATGTCGCCGAGCGCCATCTTGGCGGATGCCTCGTCGTTGACGCGGTGGCAGACGCGGCCGGTGAGCTGGGCCCGCAGCATGGTCGCGCCCTTGCCCAGCTCGGCGCCGAAGCGCTGCCCGCACACCTCCAGGTAGATGCCGGCGGCACGGCCGAGCTGGGCGAGGCGGATGAGCTGGGTGACCATCTCGTCGCGCCGGTCCTCGTCCTTCCTGCTCGCGACGAGGAAGAGTTCCGCCACCTCGTCGATGAACAGCACGATGGGCGGCGGACGGTCCTCGTCGGGCAGTCCCCAGATGTCCGAGGTGATCAGTTCATCCGGGGTGCCGGGGGCGATGCCCTGCCGGGTTTTGATCAGGTCGTAGCGGTTCTCCATCTCTGCCACGAGGACGGGCAGCAGGTCAGCGGCCTGTTGCTGGTCGATGGCGAGGGCGGAGAAGCGGTCGGCGAAGGGGAACAGTTCGACACCGCGCTTGCAGTCGATGCCGGCCAGGACCACGGGCTGAGTGGCCAGTCCGGCGATGAGGTTGCGCAGGTACATGGACTTGCCGGACAGCGTGGCGCCGAGGACGAGTTCGTGCGGTACGGCGCGGTAGTCGCGGACGAACGCGGTCGCGTCCTCCCGTAGCGCCACCGGCACCCGCAGCAACCCGCCCCGAGCACGCCGGGGCATCCGTACGTCGCGCAACACGTCGAAGCCGACGAGCCGCAGTTCGACGACGCCCGGCTTGATGTCACGTACGTACACGGCGTGGACGCCCCAGGCGTGCCGCAGCCGTTCCGCCGAGGCGGCGATGTCGGCGGGTTCCTGCCCGGGAGCGAGCCGCAGCCGCATCCGCAGGCCGGTCGCGGTGGGCCGGATCAGCCCCCGGCGGGGCGGGACCGGACAGATCTCCCGGCGAGTGGTGGCCTTGACCGCCAGGGCCCGCCAGCGAGGCGGTTCGACAGTCAGGCCGCAGGCGTCCATGGTCGAGGAGTACGAGGCCAGCAGCCGGACCACCGAGGTCGGGAGTCCGACCGCGGACCAGTACGCGGCGGGGTGGGCGTGCCGGGCGTAGGCCGCGCCGCCTATCGCGGCGAGCGACCCGCCTACCTCCGCCACCGTCGTCCAGTCGGTCATGTCGGTCAGCCCGCCTGTGCCATCGGGAAGGCGCCGGGGGTGACGGCGGTGGCGCGGTAAGCGATGCCGTGCCGCTGCTGGCCGTTGAAGACGCTTTCCCACGGACGGGCCACCAGGCCGGGCAGGGAGACGGGCGCACCGACGGTCAGACCGTCCGTGACGCCGCTCTCCGGGATGGTGACCTGGATCAGCGACGACTCGCCCTCGTCGATGTAGACGACGCCGACCGTCATCAGGGCCTCACCGCTCACGGCGTCCTTGGCGATCTCCCCGGTCTTCCGGTCACGCACCTTCGGCGCCGGCGCTTCGGTGAGCAGGACGGTGGCGGACGAGGCGTCGATACGGATCACACGCACAGATGTCTCCTTGAGCTTGAGAGTCGGCAACCTGCCACCTGACAAGTTGACTTAGCAAGTTCGAAGCTAGAGATGCCAGGTTGACTTGTCAAGTGACATCCAAGGTGAACGGGCCCGCATCCAGGGTCAGTTCAGACGGTAGGTGTCTTCCAGTTCCTGCCGGTCGGCAGGCAGGAGCACGTCAGAGACTTGCAGCGCCTGCCCGGAGGCGTCACAGGCGATGACGAGGACACTCAGCACCGGTACGCCGTCCAGCAGGGCCAACAGCTCACGTTCGGTCGCGTCAGGCAGGCGAGCGGAGACGCGCTCCGTCACGTGGTCGAAGCGGACCTTCTTGCGCGCCTCCAGGTGCGCGCGCATGCCGGACCCCAGCGCCTCGGGACTCGCCAGGTCGGTGCCGTCGACCAGGCCGGCGGGGAAGTAGGAGGAGACCAGCTCTACAGCCTCCCCGTCCTCCTCGACCAGGAGGCGACGCATCAGAGCCTTGGCACGCTTCGGCAGCCCGAGGGCGGAGGCCACCCGGACTGGTACCGCCACCTCGCCGACCTGCACGAGCCGCCCGGCCGTCTGCGACTCATCACGCGTCAGGACGTCACGGCCGCGCCGTTCCCGCTCCTCGGCACCCGCAGGACGACCGCGCACGATGGTCCCGTACCCCTGCCGGGACTCCAGCCAGCCGTCACGCTTCAGCAGCTCCAAGGCCCGCACGACCGTGGGCCGGGACATCCCGAACGCCTGCACAAGCTGGTTCTCGCTGGGGACGCGGGTACCGGGCGGATACGTTCCGTCCTCGATGCGACCTTGCAGGGTCTGCGCGAGGCGCATGTATTTGGGGGCCGCCACCTCATATCCCATGAACGCCGCCCGTCGCGATTGGCCAAGTCAACTGGTCAACCAGACTAGCGACAATCCCTGAGCAGATGTAGAAGCGGGGCACTCCTCTCTCAGGAAGGCCAGGCATCAGCCATCACGAAGGAGACCACCGTCCCGCCGAAGCGACTGGGCCCGGAATGCCACGACTCGGCCATGGCGTCGACCAGCAGCAGCCCGCGCCCATGCGCGTCATTCGCGTCCGGCCGGCGAAGGCGCACGTTCGCCGGGAAGCCGGGGTTGTGCACCTCCACGCGGAGCGAGGTCTTCTCCCGGAACCACTCCACGCGCACGCGCCACTCCTCGTCCGCCCGTCCGTACAGGATGGCGTTGGTCACCAGCTCGGAGATCATCAGCGCACAGTCGTCGACCGAGCAGGCCGGGTCGTACGGGGCGATGAACTTCCGGAACCAGCGTCGAGCCCGAGGTACGGACTCCGGGACCGGGTGCAGGGTCATCGCCCCGAGCCACGGTGATTCCTCGCTGGGGAAGCGGTTGAACCGGTAGGTCATCCGCACTCACTCCTTGCCGCTGCCGTCGCAGTCGAGGCAGCGCCGCTTCGATGTGGCACGGGTGTAGTCGTTGGCGGTGGCGAGGACCACCGACGTACGCGAAGCGACGCGCTTCCAACCGCACCCCCGGCATCCCCGGCATGCTGCGCGCGTGCCCTGATCCGGCCGCCGACCTGTCACACCCTGCCCCCTTCCAGTAAGTGGCCTTAGCCACTTACTGGATAGTGGCATTAGCCACTCGCGCCGCGCAAGCGGTTCACCTAACTGACGATCCGTCATGTCACACCAACGGATAGCCCTGTTCGAACGCCCAGCGGTGCGGCGGATAGGTCGCCTCGGCGAACTCCAACGGCCGGTCCTGCATGTCGTAGACGACGTGGTGGACGATCAGCACGGCGGACCCCGGTTGCAGCTCCAGGTCGGCGGCCTCTTCCTCGGTGGCGCTCCGGGCGCACATCCGGTCCTCGGCGTAACTCCCCTGCCGACCGGTCATGTTCTCGACGTACATCAGGGTCCCCTCCTGAATCCGCCCGGGGTCCGTGAGCTTGGGCGCCCGCTGCCCGACGTCCGGAGCGAACCACGAGGTCGACAACGTGATGGGACCGTCCTGGTTGTTGGTCACGCGCCGGCGGTGCACGGCCCGGCGGTCCTTCACCAGCCCGAGAGCCTCAGCCACGTGATCCGGTGCGTCCATCCACCCGGCCGACGTGATCACCGCGTACTCGCCGGGCGTGTAGATCTTCCCGGTCTGACGGGCCCGGCCGTACAACTCCCGCGCCCGCCGGTTGACTTCCAGGCTGCGCACGTAGGTCCCCGAGCCCTGCCGCTTCTCGACGAGCCCCTGATGACTGAGCGCCTCCAGAGCACGAGCCGCAGTCGGACGCGACACCTTCCAGTCCGCCGCCAACTGCCGCTCCGACGGCACCTCGTCACCCGCTCGCAAGTCGCCCCGGAGGATCTGATCGCGGATGTGGTGAGCGATCTGGAGATACTTCGGCTGCGCCTCCTCGATCTGCGGCACGTTCCCTCCTCGTCCAAGTGGCTATGGCCTCTGGCCACTATAGGGTGAGTGGTAAATACCAGAACCCGTAATGTTGACCACATGACGCGGTTGATCGTCGCAGCAGGAGGAGGGGGCGACGCAGTCGCCGCCGCAATGCTTCACGCCGCCCTGTACGGCGACGAGGACCAGGCGGTGATCCTCACGTACGCGTGGGACCGCCTACTGATCGACCCGGTACCGGGCCCGCGCGGCGCGCACGACTTCACCGGCCTGGAAGCCGTCACCCCGTCCGTGTGGTCAGTGCCGGCGACCGCCCGCCCAGTCGCTCCGGCAGGGTCGACGCTCCCCCGCCTCGCCTCCGAACTGCCACAGACCCTCGCCCTGCTGGACCCCTCCCACGGAGTCGAGGGCGTGACGCGCCAGCTGGAAGAGCTGCTGGCCCACCTGGCGCCGGAGTCGATCGACCTCCTGGACGTCGGCGGAGACATCCTCGCCCGCGGCGACGAACCGACCCTGAAGAGCCCGCTTGCCGACGCGGTGACGCTTGCAGCGTGCTGCCAGGTGAACGCCCCCGTCCGACTCCTGGTCGCCGGGCCCGGTCTCGACGGCGAGTTGTCGGCAGAGGATCTCCGTCCGCTGCTGGGCCCTGTCGTCCACACTCTCACTGCGCAGGACGTGGCCCCGGTCGGCAACGTCCTGGAGTGGCACCCGTCCGAAGCCACGGGGATGCTCGCGGCGACGGCCCGGGGAACGCGCGGCATCTGCGAGGTACGCGACGCCGGCCTACCGGTGCCGCTCACGGACGAAAGCCCGCGTGTCCACGAAGTCGACCTGGACGAGGCGCTGAGCCGCAACACCCTTGCCCGAGCCATCACGGCGACGACGACCCTGGACGAGGTCGAGACCCACAGCCGCGAGGTGTGCGGCTTCTCGGAGATCGACTACGAGCGCAACAAGGCCCTGTGGTTGAAGGACCAGCCGTCGGCCCCGCTCGACGAGGGGGCGGTACTGCGCCAGGTCGACGAGTTCGAGTCGGAAGCCCGCGCCCGCGGAGTCACGCACACGACGTTCCGCCACCTCACCGAGGTCCTGAACCTCAACGGCTCCCAGCGCAGCGACCTGCGCCAACTCCTGCTCACCAGACGCCCGGAGCAGTACGCAGCTCCACTCTGGCGCATCCCAGACGCCACCTGAGTTACAACCTTCTTCACTGGTTCAAGGCGGCTCGCTCCGCTCCCCGCGCGGCCCGGCCCCCGGCCGGGCCTGCGCTCCTGTCTCCGCCCCGCTCCAGCCCGGCCGGCGCCCGCGCCGCGCTAAGAGCAATCAGCCGCTTGAGGCGAGAGAAGGAGTACGTCGTGGCTGGGGCGGTCCGCTCCACGGCTTTAGGCAGCCACTTTGGCGCGAGCCTCGAAGATCATGGCCCCAACGTCGTGCTTTACCGGGCAGGTCCACAGACTGCCCGACGCGCCGGAAGCTTACGGGGCCATGATCACTCGCGCCAAAACAGCTCCAGCCCAAAGCCGCTCCGCCGACCTCTCCGTGAAGCGGCGGGGGAGTCACCAAGTGCGCATTCTTGTATGCCTAGAAGAAAGTCCCACCTGATCGACTTCCCATGCTTCGATTTAGATCGCCCAAACGACGCAACAATTCTAGGCGATCTTTAGCTACCTCTCGCGGCCAGTTATAGCATGCTGCTACGGCCGAGTTCAGGGCATCATGCAGCTTCACTAGATCTGCATATGCCCCTTCGTCTACACGATTATAGAGCTCAGTCAGACCTATTTTCTCGGTTTGCGAGATCGCGTTCCTCCGCTCCATAAGAGTCCTAGCAGCAGCCGCCACTTCCTCCCGCAGTTCCGAAGACGGAGATGGCCATGGGTAACTTTCGAACGCCGTGGAGGGGGTAAAAAGAAGGCGTTCTTCTAGCGTTGCCGATTCATTCCATGCCCAAGCATCAAAGGCATTGGAGCACAGGATACCCATCGAATAGTCATCCTCGAAGGGGAAGACTCCTACCTTGTTACTCGGACACCAATCACTGGAAGCCCAAGCGAACAAGAGGCGCTTCCCCGTGAGGGTAGACACCATGTATCGACACTTCCCACTCAGCGCCTTCCGCATCTCCGGTCGCGGCCATGCAAATTGCCACCATAGGCGTGCGAAGTGACGCTCTTTCCCTTCCCTATGCGGCCGGACTTCTTCCCTAACGATTTTCAGTGACTTTGGATACTTGCGAGCCGCCTCAAGTGGCATAGTCCCGAAATCGATAATCCATCGACCAGGTTCAGCGCCAACAACGTCTGCGAGATCATCGCTCGTCAAATACCTACGTACTACCGCACCTTCCCCTGCGGCGATGAGCTCAGCGGCCACCTCATCCTTGAGTATGAAACCGTCACCAGTGGGCTGGCAGCCGATAAATGCCTTACCCTTATTCTGAGGAATTTTCAGCGACTCCGGCAGCGTTGGACCCGCCTTAAGTTTGGGGTTGATTCCCTCTACTGGAACGCCGTCCAGATAAAATTCATGGATACTCTCAGACGGGTTTTTGATCCAGTTGGTGATGGAGACGTGCACATGTGCCTCGCCAGGCCACTTCTGCGTAGAAATAGCGTCCGTGATCACACCGCCACGATCCACGATATAACGCAGAGAGGCCAAGCGGTGCTTATTCTCTCGGAGGGTATTGGTTGAGACGAGGCCAGCTCGCTGACCGTCTTTCAGGTGATCGTGAGCTCGCCGAAACCAGTAAGCGCTGTAGTCAACGACTCCAACCCCAGGGAACCCCGCCTTCAGTCTTTCGAGGTAGGCGCTCCCCAAATCACGACGAATCTTGCGATCACCGATGAATGGAGGGTTCCCCACTATGCAATCTACTTCAGGCCAGTCAGAGAATACGGCGTCACCAATCGTAATGCCAGCTAGATTGACAAGCGGCAGCGGCGCCTCAGCTTCGCCGTACTTGTCAATCATTTGGCGGTGCCCCATCCATAGCGTTACGCGAGCGATGAGGACTGCTGCCGGCTGGATATCCATGCCATAGAAATTACTCAGAGGAACGTACGGTAGCTTCTCCATCGGAACGGGAAGGCCAGTAGCGGCAGTCAGATCTTGAATTTTCTGCTTCGCTACAGACTCAAGCCTGCGCATTTCCCGGTACGAGACGTAGAGGAAGTTCCCGCACCCGCATGCAGGATCGAAAACTCTGAACGAACAAAGGTCTTTGAGGACTTGAAGCGCCTCACTTGGGGTGGCAGCAGATTCAATCCGCTCCTGCCAAGGCCGGACGATCGTCGGATCAACGATCTTCATGATGTCGGCTTCGTGGGTGTAGTGGGCGCCAAGTTTTCCAGCAATTACGCGTTCTAGCAGCGATCCGAAAATCGTCGGCTCAACCTTGCTCCAGTCATACGTAGCGGCCTCGGCTAGGATGCGCACTTCCTGAGCATTCAAACCGACCCACGCAGGGTCTGAGAAGAGTTGACCATTCACATAGCGCGTGCCAGCTAGTATTCCCTTACGGTGTTGATCTCCTTTTTGATTGAGAACCTTGAACAGGAACCCGAGGCTTTGCGCGGACTGATCAGGGTTTTTATGCAGCTGTTCCAACGTCTTTTGGAACGGAGAGCCGCTTAGCAGCCCAAGTTCCTCGGCGAACATTGTCCAGACCGACTGCATCGTGAAACGGATGATCTCATCCGACGGAGCAGCACTGCGATCCACAAGGGAGCGGTACAAGTCGCCGATAATGTTTGCAGCTTTTGCCGTAAGCTCTTTGTGGAGCTCAGTAAAATTCGGTCTTTGGTCTACACCCGCAAGGAATAGCAGGGTCTCGTAGCGCGACGGTAGCTCTTCCAGCGTGAAGGTCGCGCGAGGAGACTTAGGGAATCGGCCAGGCTCCCACAGCTCAAATTCTTTGAAGTTGCACAGGACGACCCATTGAGCGGCGGGAATGTCTGCCTCTTCATCGGCCGACTCTTCCCAGTACCGCTTAACTTGCTCGCGAGCAGAGCTCACCTTGACATGCGGCGCCTTCATTTCGAAGATACAGATCCCCGGCCAGTGCATATCCATGAAGCCAGCCGATGATTTGAAGGCTTCAAACTTAGCGCCTACATCAAGGCGATCCGATCCGTATGCCTCGAAGAGCTGGTTAAGGAACGTTTGAGCTTCAGCTTTTTCGGTGCCTGAATATGAGGCCCACTTCTTGCTGAACTGGCCAAGGGCCTTCTGAATCTCTTCGCCGCTACGCACCCGCAGATGCTAGTGCATCTATCCGGCTCGAAGGAAGAAGTTCACATCAGTCGCAGGTCGTCGCCAGCGAAGTACGCGTCTCGCTGGAGGCCCTTGAGCACCTTCTCAAGATCGTCGATGGCATCTGCCAGTGCCAGCTGCACGTTGTGCTCTTCAGCACTGCCCCCCAGACGCTTCTTGGCCTTCTTAGCTCTATCGAGTGCATGTTCGACGTTCAACATCACGTCAGAGACCTCCGACATGGCACGCTCGTGTGTCGCCTGTGCCTGCGTGCGGGGGTCACTCCCTGCTGCACCCATCGTTAGCCGCCTATGTCGGTCGCCTGCTGAACGGCCCCAGCCTAACCGTCACGGCATCCCCCCTGTGCGCGTGCGCCCCTCACTGCCCCTCCCTTTGAAGGTGTCGCTCGATACGGAAGTCGGCTTGTCACTCACAGTGACCGAAGGCTGTCCTGGACCATCCGTGGACCGGCGGACCGAAGGAGAACCGCCTCAGGAGCTTGACCTGCGCATACAGCGGGCTCAGAAGGGGTCTCCGGAGCCGTGTGCCGCTCCGCTCGCTGCGGAAGGACTGACCGATGACAGCCGATAGCGTGGTTGAGGCAGGTGGGGGTGCAGCGAGGCATACGCGCGCCTGGTCGGTTGGCGCGCCCGCCGTCGTGGCTGACTTTCGTCGGCTGGGGTTCGTGCCACTACCGTGCCAGATGCAGGGGTCAGTCACGGTCAACACCGGTGCTCCGCGGTCGAGTACCCGCCCGCTACCTCAGCCATCGAAGTCGCAGCTCAGGCGCGAGATCCCCCAGCCTCTCTCCTAAAGTGGTTGTCCAGCGCGCTCCCCGATCCACACCTGATGGAACTCTTCGGCCGAGATGGGCTCCAGCGGGTCCCTCTCAGGATCGATCGCTTGGTCTGTCAGTCCGCCGTGCTCGTCCTCCAGGTGCCTCCAGCTATACCGGTGGAGTTGGCTGGCCGAGGTCAGCTCTGCCTGCTTGATGGCGATCAACTCGCTACGGTCAGGTACGGCTTCGATGTACCAGAGGCCCCCTTCCTCATCAGCATGGCGGAAGTGGTGCCGCAGGGTGGCGCCCTCGTCGAGTGCTCGGTAGTACGCCATGATCTCTGCCGTAATGCGCTCTAGGTCGGCCACGCGGCCATCGTGCCAGCGAGCGCATACGGAAGCACTGCGGGAACGGGGGGACTGTGAGCAGGAGACGCTACGTAGCCCGAGGTGTGCCAGGTGGATACCGAATCTGGGACAACCGAGGGCGTCGATGGTGGGGGGATCTCTACGAGTTGTGCCCTGGCGATCTCGTGGCCGAGCTGAACGGCCAGGCGGAGCCTGCACGGATCACCGCGCTGATGAAGCGCTACAGGGCGCAGAAGCGATAGGTGTGACCGAAGCGGGGATGACCCATGTGCGCACCACAAGCGCACCAGATCGGGCGGGGAACAGCGGGGAATCACGGTGAAAGCGGCCGAGCCCGACGGGACGGCACCCCGGCCGTTTGCCCAGCTCAGCAACCGACCCGACCGCAAAGAGCCGCAGCTTCCCAAGCTGAGAGCGCGAGTTCGATTCTCGTCACCCGCTCCAATATGAACCCCCAGGTCGTCGACCCGGGGGTTGTCTGTTGTCTGGGCCGACGAGGGGTTCCACCGTTCGCACACCATGTCCGACGGTTGAAGGGTGGGCCCCTGCGCGCCCCCGGTGACGAGGGCGGCTGGGAATGGGTGTGGACCCGACGGATGGACCGCTAGGCACGTCAGGCCGGTCAGAATTGGCCGGCTGCAGACAGGACAAGCACACAGAGGCCCATCGACGTGGCGAAAGCAGTGCCGCCGTAAAGGACTGCCTCGGCGAATCCGGCCCCGGTGCTGGTCTTCAGGATCCCGGCGACGAGAGCCACCACGAGCGAGAACAGCGCAGCCACGAGTAGCCACAGGTACCGCGTCCCGGAGCGTGGCTCGGACGAGGGAGCGTTCACAGGAGTTTTCCTTCGCGGACGGGCTGAAAAGAGAGGGGCGCGTCATTCCGGGGCCAGGACACCGGTCAGCAGATGCGCGGCGAGTGTGCTGCGGTGGTGTGTCGCGGCCTGAATGAGTTCGCGATGCGCGGTGATCTGTGCGTCTACGGCATCCAGCACGGCGCTGATGCGCCGCTGGTGGGCAAGGGGCGGCAGCGGCACGGGCAGGAGTGCCAGTGTGGCGGCGCTGAGGGAAGGGACGGCGGTGCCGCGGGCTTGTTCCTTGAGCCAGTGCATTGTCTCCGGCAGGGACAAATAGGCGAGCAGGTAGCCGGGGAACACAAGTGGTTCCCCCTCCGCCTCCAAGGCGCGCAGCCGCAGCAGGTTGGTGCTGAACAGCCAGCCGTCCTGAGCCTTCGCGACCAAGGCAGGGAGCATCTGGGCGCCAGAACGCACGCAGAGGACGTCTCCGGAGCTGAGACGGAACCGCGTCAGTGCGCGGGCGACATCATCACTCACTTTTTCCATGTCGCGATCGTCGATGCGTCCCTCACGCAGATGCTTGGGCATCACGACACGTAGATTGCCTGCCGCGGAGCGAGCATCGGCCGGCAGGCGTGTGTAGGACGGACCAGCCATGATGTCGACCAGTTCTCCCAGCGGAACCCGACGCCAGTCCTGAGGTAGTCCGTCGTACGAGAGCGCGGTGGCCAACGGCAGCGGGCCGTACGACAGCGCGTCGACAGCGGCGTCCACAGTCTTCATTCGACGCCTCGCCGCGGAGAGTGCCCGCTTCGTGGCTGCTGCCTCGGTCGCCGCGTCAGCGGGTGACGCCTTGGACATCCATCTGTCCACGTAGTCGGCGGGGCTGAGCGAGTAACCGGCAGACCGCACCGCCGCAAGCGGAGCGGCGACCGCAAGATGGCCCGCGCTCTGCCGACCGGGGCGGAAACCGGTCCCTCGCCGCCATGCCCGAACGGTACTCGTGACGGCCCCGACGTGTTCGTCGGACAGGACTCGGGGTCCGCGAGCCGCCTTATCGCCCAGGTCCCGTGCGTCCACGAACAGGATCTCCTCGCCCACCACTTCGGAACGCCGCAAGAACCACAAGCAGACGGACACTTGAGCGCCGGAAAAGAGCTGGGGGGGCAACGCGACAATGCATTCGACGGCCCCGTCCTCCACCAGCCTGCTGCGGATCTCCCGCTCCCGGACGTCGGTGGAGGTGCCCGCGCTGACCGGCATCACCACGCATGCACGGCCCTCGTCCTTGAGCGACACCAAGACGTGCTGGAGCCAGGCGAAGGCAGAACTACCTGGGGGAGGTGGTCCGTACGGCCAGTCGATGTCCTCACGCGCCTTCGGCACCGCGCCGTGAGCGTTGAATGGCGGATTGGTCAGGATCAGATCGGCCCGATGCCTCTTCGGCCAGCCATGTTCGTTCCATGGAGCCGCGGTGCCGGCCTCCAGTTCGACCGGGACACCGTGCAGCGCGAGATTCATTCCGGCGAGCCGAAGCGTGCCACGCTGCGGGCTCTCACCACGCAGAGTCAGAGGCACGACGCCACCGAAGCGTTCAGCGACTCCGTCAAGCATTTCACCTGCGCGCGCATACGGGTCGTAGACACCTCGCGCGGAGTCCTCGGCCCCTACGGCAGCATCCCGCATCAGCCGCACGACGGCACGAGGGGTGAAGAACTCTCGGCTGGGAAGCGCGGCTCGGGAGCCGAACTGATCCACCAGTTGTCGGAACTCGTCGATCCCCAAGCCGTCGGTGAGGCGGATCACCTCGACGACATCCGCGTAGCCCCGAGGTTCCAGCCTGACGATGGCTGTCCGCATCCCCGGCGGTACACCACGCAGACGCAGTGCCTCGTCGGCTGCCTCTCCGATCTCCTGCAACAACGCCGCCGTGGCTGCCTTGGATCGAGCCTGTACCGTGCGCGGGAGCGTCACCGAGCGCGGGCTTCCGCTCACCTGCAGAAAGACCAGGGAAAGCAGCAAGGAAAGGTAGTCCGTGACAGATGCGCCACCACGCACAGCGTCTGCCATCGGTCCGAGCAGTCGCGCAAGTTGCCGCGCACGCTCTTCTTCGTGACTCAGCAAACCGCTGCCTGCCGCCTCATCACTCAGCACGGCCACTCTCTGACGGGCGTGGTCCGACGCGACGATGTTTCGCCGGATGCGGTCGGCATAGGTGAACCCCGCCGGCTCGTCGGACGCACGTGCACGTGCCGGGATCTGACGGGAGTCAAGCCATCGGAGAACCGCCCGTAGACTGAACAGTTCCGCCTCGCCCGTCCTGACCGGCTCCGGATAATCCTTGTACCGTCGCTGCCAGTTGGTGACAGCGGGCCGCATGACACCGGCCAGTGTCGCGAGTTCGGCCCTCGACAGCAGGCGGTCGTCGCTGAGATCCGTGTCGTCCATGAAATCCCCGCACCCCGTCCCGGATGTTCTCGATGAGGAAACGGTAGAGAGGCGACAGCGGGGGAGTCAACCAGCGCACCGACGGTGCGCACACCGTCTGACGGATGGGACACATGAGCCGCAGGTCACCATTTCAGGAACCATCCAGGCCGCTGCCTGCAAGTTCCCCTTGTCGTCACTCGCCCCCAGCTACCCAGTCATCAATAGGTGAAGGACGTTCGTTGTTAAGGGCCTACCTGTAAGGCAGTCGGTTCCAACTACGTTCGACTCGACCGGCTGCGGCTGCGGATGCGTTATTACCGGCTCGTCCTGGCCGAGGGACTGCGCGACGATCTGGTCCGGTTCTCCATCGCACGGCCAGCTGCCGGAAGCGGCCGCGGGCGGCATCGACGGCCGCCGTGAGGACGGGCGGAAGCGAACCGGTCGGCCGAGGCCGGGCGTCAGGCCGGCGTCATCACAAGGCGGTCTGATTTACGTCGGCAGGCACGGCGCACCGCGTCATGGCGCCGATCCACACGGAGCGCCGTCTCCGCAATGCGGCTCGACTCAGACCTTCTCCGCACTCAGGCGCGGATGCTCGGCAGTGAGCAGCCCGATGTCTTCCACGTCCGAAGTCAGGATCGTCACCCGGCCGGGATGCTGCAGGGCGGTCGCGCACAGCATGGCGTCGATGGCGTACTTGTGACCGTGCAGCCCCGCTGCACGCAGCAGAGCGGCAGCGGATTGCGCGAGGGCTTGGGTCACCGGCTCGACGCTCAGGCGGGACAGGGTCCACTTCAGTGCGGCGTCGTTGATCTTCGGGTGGATCACTTCGACCAACACGGCAGCTGAGGTGATCACTGGCAGGTCAGCGTCACGAGCCGCCGTCAGCCACTCATGGATCTCCCGATCCCGCTGTACGGCTTTTGCCAGGCCCTCGCTGTCCAGAACCAGGGCACCGCTCACGCAGCCACCCCGGCGTTCGAGGCGCCTCCGGTCAGCCGGGCGCGTTTGGCCGCCACGGCCGCGGGGTCGGCCGGGCCGTGCACCTCGTCGAAGTCCGCGATCAGCTCGTCCAGGTGGTCGCGCTCGATCTGGCGCTGGGCCGCCTTCTCCAGGTAGGCCGAGACGCCTCGCTTGCCGACCCGCTCACGGATCGCCTGCAGCGTTCCGGCGGTCAGGGTGACGGAGATACCACTGGTGGGGCCATCGCCGGGCGGGAAGTCAATGTCGTCACCAGTCACACGTCGAGTATGCCATTGAATATGACATAGCGCGCAGCAAGTGCACAGGCCGCTGGGCGGATGACGAGGGAATCCGGCGCGGAGGATGGTGGGCTGTGCAGCAGCAACGCCACCTCAACGGCTGATCTGCGCATGGGGCGGACCGTGCGGAGTTGCCCCCGACGGCGCAGACCTCGACCCTTTCCGGAAGTCCGTGCCCTCCGCGTGCCCGTAAGGGCGGGAAACCACGGTCGACAGCGGTGCCATCCGACCCACGCAACCACCTCGAGCTACAGCTATCTATGCTCTTCAGAGCTACGGAGCCCATCCAAGCGCCGCCGCTTCCCAAGCTGAGAGCGCGAGTTCGATTCTCGTCACCCGCTCCATGAAGAAGGCCCAGGTCACAGACCGGGGCCTTTGTGCTGTGCGTGGTCGTCAGTCGTCGCGTGCCAGATCCGTGCCAGAAGGCTCGGCGGGCAGTCTGCCGGTCGCTGCGGCTCCGGCCTTCCGGACGGTGGCGTCGAGGCCGGCGACCTCTTCCTGTCGCTCGCCGTCGGAGTGCTGATAGATGAGCGCGGCCTCCTCGGAGGACTGACCGGCACGGACCATGGTGTCCTCGAGGGTGGCGCCGGACCGGGTCGAAAGCGTGTGTCCGGTGTGCCGGAGGCCGTAGAAGCGGAAGCCTTCCGGCATGCCGACGGTCTCCCTGGCCTTCCGTCACCGTCGCCCGAAGGTGCTGCGCCGGAAGGGGGCGCCCTTCTCACCGACGAAGAGGAGCCCGTCAGTCCCCGGCTCGGCGAACGACTGAAGATGCCATCGCAGCTCTCGGTGGAGGAACGCGGGAAGGATCACAGTCCGGGTTCCGGGTCCCGACTTGGTGTCGCCCTGGACACGTCACCCGTTCATCCGTTCCGGCTCGGCGAGGCGCACGCGGATACGGAGAGCGTCCATGTCGACGTCCCGGCGGCGGAGGCCTGCCAGTTCCTCCGGCCGCATCGGACGACCGTAGGCGCCGAGGTGGGCCATGAGCCGCCACCGCATCCCCACCGCTTCGGCGAGCGCGTCGACCTGCGTGACGGTTGCGATGCGCCGTTCGGCTGCCTTCTCCTTGCCGGCGCCCTTGATTCGGCACGGGTTGTGCTGGATCAGCTCGTCGTCGACGGCTGTCTCCATCACGGCCTTGAGGAGCCGGTACGCCTTGGCGGTGATCGCCTTGGCACCCGTGGCCCGCAGCCGCTCGGCGCGCCACTCGCGGACGCGAGGGACGGTGATCTCGTCCGGGTCCAGGGCCACGAGGGCGGTCAGGTGCTTGTCGAGGAGGTACCGGTAAAGGTCCTGAGTGAGCGGGGCCGGTTCCCGTTCCTCCACCCACTTGTCCGCGTAGGCAGGGAAGCTCACCGCGCCCGCTTCGGGGTCCCGTCACTCGCCCCGGTGGATCTCGGTCTGCTTCTCGGCAAGCCAGTCGTCGGCGTCCGCCGTCGTCTCGAAGGTGAAGGGAGCCGGGCGCATGACGCCGTCCGGGCCCGGACAACGGGCCTGGTACCGGCCGGAGGGAAGCCGCCTGATCGCTCCGAAGTGACGCCGCCGCCCCTTGTCGTTCGCCGCGGTTGCACCGTGTGCGAGTCGATGAACTCCATTACGGCGTTCTCGGGGATGCGGACGTGCCGGCCGACCTTCACGTACCGGATGCGCCGCTCCTCGATGAGTCGCCGGGGAAGCGGAGAGTCGTGCCGAGCAGTTCGGTGACCTGGTCGACGGACAGGTAGAGGTCATTCATGTGGTCGGCTCTCCTTCCGTGCCGGGGGCGGGCTCGGGGGAGGCGGCGAGCCCGGCTTCGGCGGTGCTGAGGCCGGTACCGGCGAACACCCAGTGGGCGAGGACGATGATCGTTTCGCCGTCCTGAGGCACGGCAGTCGGTGCGGCTTGTGTGCGGCGCCGTTCGGCGCGGGCGTCGCGCAGGGCGCCGAGGATGGTGGAGCAGCGGCGGGACTTGGTGGAGAAGTGGCCGCGGAAGCCGAGCATGTGGGCCCAGGCCCGCAGGCGGAGGTCTGCCCGTTCCGGCCGTGCGCCAAGGGTCCAGGCGGTGCGGATCGGGCGGCGGGCGTGGTCGGTGGTGCGGGCGTGGGCCAGCTCGGCGAGGAAGCGGATCGGTCGGTCGGTCGGTCGGTCGGTCGGTCGGTCGGTCGGTCGGTCGGTCGGTCGGTCGGTCGGTCCAGGGTGCCGGTCGTCGTCCCGGCGCCCTTGGTGGCGTACTTGGCGATTTAGGCGGCCACGGCCCGCTCGGTCAGTTCCTGGCCGCCGTCGAAGTCGACGGAGCGGATCGGGCGGACGTCGAGTTGCCGACCGAAGGCGAAGGTGCGGGCCCGGCCGTCGATTCTCGGGCCGTCCACGCGGGAAGCGATGGCGGCGGCGCGGATGGCATCGGTCAGCAGCTCGGCCGTGACCCAGGGCGGGGGCGGGGTGTCGCCGCCTTCCGGGCCGTCGAGGCGGATGACCGCGTGGAAGTGGACGGCAGAAGGCGTGGCAGTACGAGACTTCCGGTTCGCGCTGCATCCAGATTTTGCCGACGGGAGTCTCCGTTGTCGCGTTGTCGGACCGTCCAGTTGGTTTCCGCTGCGCTCTTCGAGATGCACGACGAATGGAGCGCCTCACCTCCCCGCCCCCCGAAGACTATATGGGTGATATCTACCGTAAGCTCTCTTTTGGTTCCTCCGCGCTACCCAACGCACCGAAATGCAACCGTCAGTTGATTCCCAACACCATGACGAGGGACACTATCTGGCAGATGCGTGTTCCCGACCGAGCGGCACTCGCTTCAGTACCCTCCCGTGCACGTAACCGGAGGCTATTTCCCCAGAGATTACTGGGCAGTTGACCTCAGGGTTTCGTGGTAGCGTCATTGTTCGGAGGGACAGTGCAACCTGAAAGGGAAATCGTGAACACGGAGAAGATCGCCGCTCGCCGCCTCTCACTGGAAGAGGTGACGAAGCTCGGCGTAAAGGACAGGATCTTCGTCTCCGCCGACACGGCAGAACTCAAGCTTCCCGACTGCTATGCCCCTGCTTTTCTGACCAAGCCCGGCGAGAGTTTCGAGGGCGGCTCGATCACGGCGAGAACCGTATTCCAAGAAGAGGTATCCTGCCTTCCCGACGACGAGAATGAAGCCGGGATTTACTTGGCCGACGAGAACGGCTCGGTGACCATCGAGGTCCTCCAGTCCGCCGGTGTCGTGCTGGACCTGGCACTTTTCGTCCCTAGTGGGGACAGGGGGGCCCTCACGGCCCTTTACGCTGCGGCCCGGCAGGCGTTCGGCGCCGACATCGTGCAGATCTGGCGCCAGGGCCTCAAGGAGGTTCCCGACGTGAAGGTCGACATCTTCGAGGAGCAGATTCCCCGGGGGCGCAAGGGGAGCGACAGCCCCAAGCGTGACCGTCGCGCGATCGACACCTACCCCACCCGTGCGGACTTCATCGAGTTCTCCGCGGGGTGGAAGCCGGTCGTTGCGATTCACAGGCCGATTGTTGACGACACCCCGACCATCTGAGGAGGCGTTTCCACCAGGTTGGGAACGACATGGAACCACCCGAAAACAACGCCGGCCCCCGCCCCCCCCACACCCGAGCCGGGGTCCCGCCCCAAAAAAAAAACAAAACCCCAAACCCGCTTAAACCAGCACAA